>JBFHXN010000404.1:0-3024 GCA_041598955.1 Desulfuromonadales bacterium
AGCTGCGCCGCCTGGTCTTCCCGCGGCCCGCATCCCGGAATCGGGATCGGAGAGGGCCTTCATCTGGAACCGATTTTCTCCGTGACTCCGTATCTCGGGGGTTAAACCTGTTTGCGACAGTATTGGTCGAAATGACCCGCCACCTGGGTCTGGTGACGGCCGGGGAGTCTTACGCCCGCCCCGATCTGCAGGCGCGGCTCGCCGACTGGATCGAGGAGCAGGCCGATCTGGAGCTGCTTCTGGCGCGCCCCCCCTTGAAAGGGGGGGGATGGGGGGGAGAAGGGGGTCCGCTCCCCGTCCCCCCGCTCGCCCATGGTGAAGGCCGGGTGCGCATAGGCGTCGCCCGGGACGAGGCCTTCTGTTTCTGCTACCCGGAGAACCTCGAACTTCTCGAAGCCGCCGGGGCCGAGCTGGCTTTTTTCTCTCCCCTGACTGACGGCGCTTTGCCCGAAGGGATCGCCGGGCTCTACCTGCCGGGAGGGTACCCCGAACTGCACGGGGAGCGCCTGGCGGCCAACGCCGGTCTGCTCGCCGAGATCAGGGGCAGGGCCGCCGGCGGCCTGCCGGTCTATGCCGAGTGCGGCGGCCTGATGCTGCTCTCCGAGGCCATCGACGGCCATCCCATGGCCGGGGTTTTTCCGGGAGCCGCCCGGATGCTCCCCCGGCGCAGGGCCCTGGGCTACCGGGAGGTGACCTTCGCCGCCGGGACCCCCCTGGGCCTGGCCGGGACGAGGGTGAGGGGGCACGAGTTCCACTACTCGGAGCTGGAGCTCCCCCACTCCGTCCCCCGGGTCTACCGCCTGGGGCGCCGGGACGGCGAGACCCTGGAGGACGAGGGGTATCTCCTCGGAAACGTCCTGGGCTCCTACGTCCACCTTCACTTCGGAAGCAATCCCCAGGTGGCGGGTCATTTCGTCCAATTCTGTCGCAAACAGGTTTAACCCCCGAGATACGGAGTCACGGAGAAAATCGGTTCCAGATGAAGGCCCTCTCCGATCCCGATTCCGGGATGCGGGCCGCGGGAAGACCAGGCGGCGCAGCTGTGTCCCGCCATCGCATCCTGGGCGGTTTTCTCAGTGCCTCGGTGACACTGTGGTGGATTTCAAGGAGGTTTTAAAAGTGCAGACCCAGATCGAGTCCGCCCGTCAGGGCATCCTCACCCCTCAGATGGCGGAGGTCGCCGCCGCCGAGGGGGTGGCTCCCGAATATGTCCGGCAGATGGTGGCCGAAGGGAAGATCGTCATCCCCTGGAACGTCAGCCGCAAGCCCAGGGCCGTCGGCATCGGCCGGGGGCTGCGCACCAAGGTGAACGCCTCCATCGGCACCTCCTCCGACATCGTCGACTACGGCGCCGAGGTGAGCAAGGCCCGGGCCGCCGAGAAGGCCGGCGCCGACACCCTGATGGAGCTCTCCGTGGGGGGGGACCTCGACCGGGTGCGCCGGGAGGTGATCGCCGCCGTCGACCTGCCCGTGGGGAACGTCCCCCTCTACCAGGCCTTCTGCGAGGCCGCCCGCAAGTACGGCGACCCCAACAGGCTCGACGAGGAGCTGCTCTTCGATCTCATCGAACAGCAGTGCGCCGACGGCATGGCCTTCATGGCGGTCCACTGCGGCATCAATCTCTACACCATCGAGCGCCTCAGGCGGCAGGGGTACCGCTACGGCGGCCTCGTCTCCAAGGGGGGGGTCTCCATGGTCGCCTGGATGATCGCCAACGGCCGGGAAAACCCCCTCTACGAGAAGTTCGACCGGGTCGTCGCCATCCTCAAGAAGTACGACACCGTCCTCTCCCTCGGCAACGGCCTGCGTGCCGGGGCGATCCACGACAGCTCGGACCGGGCCCAGATCCAGGAGCTGCTCATCAACTGCGAACTGGCCGAAATAGGGCGCGAGATGGGGTGCCAGATGCTGGTGGAGGGGCCGGGGCATGTCCCCCTGGACGAGGTCGAGGGGAACATCCAGCTGCAGAAGAGGATGAGCGGTGGGGCCCCCTACTACATGCTCGGCCCCATCGCCTGCGACGTCGCCCCGGGCTACGACCACATCACCGCCGCCATCGGCGCCGCCCAGTCTTCCCGGTACGGGGCCGACCTGATCTGCTACATCACCCCCGCCGAGCACCTGGCCCTGCCCAATGAGCAGGATGTCATCGACGGGGTCAAGGCAGCCCGGGTCGCCGCCTACATCGGCGACATGAACAAGTACCCCGAGAAGGGGCGCGAGCGGGACAAGGCGATGAGCAAGGCCCGCCGCGACCTCGACTGGCAGAAGCAGTTCGACCTGGCCCTCTTTCCCGAGGACGCCCGGGCCATCCGCGCCAGCCGCACTCCCGAGGACGAGGCGACCTGCACCATGTGCGGCGACTTCTGCGCCTCCCGGGGGGCGGGAAAGCTCTTCGCCGGGGATCTGCGGGGAGACAAGATCTAGCCAACCCGTTCACCACGGAGACACGGAGACACGGAGAAAGACGTTAGTGACACACAGAGCAGAGAACAAACCCTTCTCCTTAACTTTCTCCGGGCCTCCGCGGCCAGACCAGGAGTGAAAACATGAAGACCGCCATACTGCTGATGGGGCACGGTTCGCGCATCGCCCGGGCCAACGCCGCCCTCGACGAGATCGCCGGCATGGTCCAGGCCGGCACCGGCTGCGCCATCGTCGAGGTTTCCTACCGCGAGCAGCACGCCCCCAATATCCAGGAGGGGATCGACCGCTGCGTCGCCCGCGGGGCCCAGAGAATTCTGCTCTACCCCTACTTTCTTTTCGCCGGGGCCCACGTGCTAGAGGATCTCCCCGCCGAGCTCGAGGAGGCCAGCAAGCGCCACCCCCGGGTGGCGATGATCCTGGGGGAGCCCCTGGGGGTTCATCCCAAGCTCGGCGAGATCGTCTGCGAGAGGATCGGGGAGTCGATGTCGGCGGCGGGCGGGGAGGATGAACCAGCCCGGGCCGCCTCCTGAGGAGTGATTGCAATGGGGGATGCCACTGCTATCCTTGAGCCCTCCGCCATCGAGGCGGAGAGCTTCC
>JBFHXN010000405.1:0-3024 GCA_041598955.1 Desulfuromonadales bacterium
CCCGCCTCTTTGCTGATGGAAGGGGCGGCCATGGGCTCAGCCCCCCCCTGGGCGGGAAAAGGAGGGTGGACTCTCTTCCGGATGGGTGATGATCATGGGGATCCTCCACTTTGCGCTGTATGGACGTCTCCGGCGGGGAGGGGAGCCCCGCGGGTCAGACCCCTTCCGTGAGTCAGGCCCCGCCCCTCCGGCAGCTCAGCGGATGAAGTGCATGTAGGCCTTCTTCTCCTTCTCCGGCGGCGTCACCGTCCCCTTGCCGTTCTCCACCAGCTTGAGCAGCCACGCCATGTTCTTCCCCAGCACCCGCATGATCTGCACCCCTTCGGCGTCCTGCTCCGCCTCCCCCGGCATCCGGCCGTGGATCACGTTCCAGTAGTTGGAAGTGGGGATCAGCATCTCGGAGTACATCAAAAAGTTATTCAACTGGTCGAAGGCGGGGATGCCGCCCGAGCGGCGCACGGCCACCACCGACGCCCCCACCTTGTGGCGGAAGAGGCCGCCGTTCATGCCGGCCACGTAAAAGGCCCGGTCGAGAAAGGACTTCATCGCCCCCGACATGGCGGCGTAGTGCACCGGCGAGCCGAGGAGGATGCCGTCGGCCCCCTTCATCAGCTGGATCCAGGCGTTCACCTCGTCCCCGGGGAGCACGCAGCGCTCGTCCTTGTTCTTCGCGCACATGCCGCAGGCGATGCACCCCCGGATCGCCTTGTCCCCCACGGTGACGATCTCCGTGGCGATCCCCGCCCCCTCCAGTTCCGCCGTGACCATCTTCAGCGCGTGCCAGGTGTTTCCTTCCCTGTGGGGACTGCCGTTGAATGCGACGACTTTCATAGCGATATCCTCCTTCTGTCGGTTGATGGCAAGGCAAGGCGTCCGGGATTCCATCCGGTCGGCCGACCCGTGGGTTCCCCAAGGGTATCACCGGATGGCCGGCGCACAATCACCGGGGCTTGCGAGGCCCCGGTGCGGAGTGACGCCCCACCCTGGCGTCCAGCTCGTCGATCCAGCCGGCTTTGGCCTCCGGAAAGGCATCGGCATAGGGGACGTAGGGTTTGATGTCCAGAACGGGGGTACCGTCGAGAAGGTCCACCCCGCGAAGGTGCAGCGTCCTCCCCTCGATCCCGACCAGCTCCACCGCCGACAGACCGATGGCATTGGGACGATGAGGGGAGCGCGTGGCCAGAACGCCCCGCTTCGGTCCACCCCGGGGGGGCTTGACCCGGGCGGTCCAGCCGTCGCTCCGATGAAAGGCGTAGATGAGCCAGAGGCGCTCGAATCCCTCAAGGTCCTGCAGGGCCTTCTCGTCCACCCAGCCCTCAAGCTCCAGCGTCGCGGTCGCGGGCTCGCCCCTCTCCGTCCCGTCCGTCACCGTCCCCTGGTGGGGGGCGTCGATGCGGCGGGCGTAGGGGGAGCGCAGGGTGCCGAGGGGACGGTAGGTGAATAGGGGGGAGGGGGGGCTGATGTGGGACATGGGGAGGATGCTAGCGGGGACGGGGAGAGGAGGCAAGGGAAATGATGTGGAAAAGGACCTCTCCTCCCCGGGATGGCCAAGGGGTCAATCCCAGCCATGTTTCTCGAAGATGTGGCGCGCCTCGTCGGACTTGAGGAACTCGAGAAAGGCCTGGGCCTCCCGGGGATAAGGGGTTCTGCGGGTCAGGGCAACGGGGATGAAACGGAGGGCCTCGTCTCCGGGGATCTCAACGAAATCCGAATGCTCCTCGGCCAGCAGATGCCAGGACCTGTAGGTGACCCAGGCGTCAATTTCCGGCGAGGAGAGCCAGGCGTCGAGCCCCTGTCTTCCCGTGTAGACAAAGCGCCGGACGTTGGTGATCCAGTTTGAGGGGGCCCCGTAGAGGTGTCTCATGTTCTCGAGCTTGACGTCGATCAGGCCGAGCTTTTTTTGTCTCAGGTCCTCCACCCCTCGGATGTTGAGCGGATTCCCCTTGCGCACGATGATGCCAATGCGCCGGGGGTGGAGCCTCTCCATCGTCTTCAGGTCGAGGACGCCTGGGTTGATGCGGTCGAACTCCTCCGCCATGTATTCGGCGCCCCCGTAATAGATATCCCCCTCTTCCCGGAGCTTTTGTGCCAGGACGTGGGGGAGGGCCTTTCGGACCACCACTTCCAGATCGTTCTGCCGGCCGAAGAGCTCGGCGCACTCCTCCAGAACATGATGGGGGCCGCCGGGGCCGTAGACGCGCAGGGTTTTGCCGGGCGCCTCCGTGGACGCTTCCGCTGAGACGACATTCAGAAGGAGAATTCCGGCGAGGAGCCATCTGGGGATCGGCATGGACTTGTCCCTCCGTGGGATGACAGCAGCTCCAGTCCTTTGGCGCAGGAGTGGACAGTCTGGTCGGGCGGCGGGAGAGTGCCGCCGGGGGCTCAGCTTCAGGGCTCTTTCGGAGTCAGGGGGGTGGCTCTGGTGAAGGTTGCGGGGGAGGGTAGCAAGAATGTTGCCAGGATGTGTGTCGCGTAATGATTGTTTGCAAATCTACCCCGCGCAGGGCCAAATTCGGGGACAGTATATGAATTATTCTGTCTTTGGTTTTCGTCCCCGCTTCTGCGGCCGCAGCATCCGAGCCAGTTCAGTCTCCACGCGATCGACGAAGTCCTCGCTCCCCAGCGGGCGACCGCTGCGTTCGTGCCGCTTGAGAAGGCTGAGCTCCTCGTCGTCCGTCAGGGTCAGAAATTCCCTCCAGTGGCCGACCATCTCCGGCAGTGGAGACTCCCTCTTGAGCAGCGGATCGCTGCCGGCGGCCAGATGCGCCCGGGCGCTGCTCCAGGGGTAGTCCTCGGGGCGCTGCGCCAGGCCCGCCGCGACCGGATTCATCTCGACATAGCGGGTGGCGGCGAGGAGGTGGTTTTCGTCCATGGGAAAGGAGGCAAAGCGTTCCTGCCAGAGGTGTCCGCGCCAACCTTCGCGGAAGTTGACGCGGCGGGTGTAGCGGCGGTGGGCCTCGCCGATGGCTCGGGCCAGGGAGTTTTCGCGGGCGGGAACAGCGATCAGGTGGATATGCATTAGTC
>JBFHXN010000406.1:0-3010 GCA_041598955.1 Desulfuromonadales bacterium
CACCTTTTCCAGCCAGAATCGGGATATGGCACAACTCCTCCCCTTCCTCCAGGAAGTCATTGCGGAGGAAGGGTTCGTGGTCAAAAAACCCAAAACCCGCATCCAGCGAAGCGGCGGCCAGCAGAAGGTGACGGGAATCGTGGTAAACCAACGACCCAACATTGCCCGCAAGGACATCCGTATGCTGCGAGCCATCCTTCACAACTGCAAAAAGGGAGACTTGCACCGGGAGGCGCGCCGGTATGCCGTCACGCGCGATGAGGCCAATCCCCAGGCCTATTCTCTCGCCCGCTTCAAGGCTTCTCTGCGTGGGAAAATCAATCATGTCCAGCAGGCCAACCCGGAAGTGGGGAATCATCTACTGGGAGAATTCCTCCAAATTTCCTTCGACGCTTAGGATACGCCATGCAGCGTCCCTCCAAATCACTGATTCGAACCCTGTTCATCTTCTCCGCCTTTCAATTGCTATCGGTCGCTGCCTCCCTCGGGGCGACGGGTTTAATTGTTGCCCGAAACGATGCCTTTAACAGCTTTGAGTCGCTACTGTCAGTGTCCAGGACTCACACGGAGGCCGGCCGGAAGTTTGTTTCGGGAACCTACATGGGGAACGAGGTTGTCCTGACCTACTCCCCCATGGGGAAGGTCAACAACGCGATGACAACGCAGATCCTCCTTTCCCGGTTCGAAATCGATCGGGTGATCTCCATCGCCCCCGCCGGGGCGGTAAGCCAAAACGTCGCCATCGGAAGTCTGGTTCTGGCCGACGAGGTGTTCCAGCACGATTTCGGCAGCATCAAGCCCTACGGGTTCATCTGGGGCAAGGCTCCGGACGGGACGAGCTGGGAAGAGGCAGGATACAACGGCCATGCGGCTGCCCCAGAGCCTCTTCTGAAACGACTCGAGGTGGCCCTGGGCGGGAAGGTATTACGAGGCACGGTGGTCACCGGAGATCAGCTCGTCGCATCACGGGAAAAACGGGCCTGGCTCCGGGATAAGTTTTCTGCACTGGCCGTTGACATGAGTGCCGCCTCCATTGTCCAGACCTGCTTTGCCAACGCCGTTCCCTGCCAGATCATTCGCGTCGTCACCGACAACGCCGACGAAACTGCCAGAAGCGATTTTGAAGCTTCGTTCCTGCCAAGTTCCAAGGAACCCGACTATAAAAGCCTGTTCAAGGCCATCATCCCCGCTGAATTATAAGAGGCATATCCCGCTAGCCTCAATGTCAAAGGCCCTGCCATGAAATCCAATCCCTTCTTGCGCTGGTTGATTCTGGGCACTCTGCTCACTGTACCGCCATCCCAGGCCTTCGCCCTGGATAGGTACGATCTGCTGACCCTGGCACGCTCCCTCGAATCCCAGCGGCAGTCCGTCGATGCCCTCCAAGCCTACGCGGACTACATCGATTCCCATCCGGCCGTGGCTGGGAAAAAGAGCGGTTCCTACAATAAAAATTCTCAATATTACCTCAGGAACCTGCTCATCGCCTTCTCCGGAATGCTCGACTTGCAACGGGAGTTGGGGCAATCGGCCGCAACGAAGGAAACCCTGTCCAGGCTAAGGGAAATCCGGAAAAACAACCTCTTCGGATCGAAGAACCTTTACAGCCTTGGAAAAATCTACCGCGAACATGGGGACCCGAACGAAGCACTGGCCTGTTTGCGTCAGGTGGTGGACGACCAGAAAAAATATCCGAGAAAGACGAACAACAAGGTTTTTGTCCGTTCCTGCTCAGACCTGATCGATATCCATCGCTCACTTGGCCAGGACCGGGAGGTTGAGGGTATCCTTTCCGTCGCTGAAATGAGCCTGGGGGAGATGGAGTATGACTTCAAGGATCGCTACCGCATCGGAAAGCTCCTTCTCGACAACGGGAAGGAAGGGGCCGGTGCCGCTGTCCTGGGAGCCATTCTCAATGAGGTCGAGCGCGAGGGTGTGACGGAAGAAGAGGCTGTTGTCCGCACCCTGGTCAAGCTGTTGCAGATTCATTCCGGGGAGAGGGAAAAGCGGGCCCCCTTTGTAGCAACCCTGGACAGGCTGGAGAAGGAAGGGAGCCTGGGGCCCGGAAATCGGTACGCGCTGGGGATTGCCTGCCTGAATGCCGGAGAGGAGGCGCGGGGAATAGCCCTCCTGGAAAGAGTCAAGAACCACTCTCCCGAAACGACCTATGCCCGCAGGGCCCTCTTCGTCCTGGGCCGCAGGGCGGCGAGCGCCGGGGACTTAAGCGAAGCCATCCGCCATTATGCAGATTACGTGGAGAGGTACCCGGAGCCCCGTTTTTTCGCCCTGAAAGCATATTCCAGACTCATCGACTGCCAATGGGCCCTACTGAAGGATCCCGACGTGATGGCGGCCCAAGCCCGCCTTCTGGCCGACGTGGTCAACGACATCGCAGACTTCGAGACACAGCTGAACCTGGCCCGCGACCTGAAGGACAAAGGATTCGCCGAGCTTGCGGAGGCGACCTTCGACCTGGGGATGCTCGATGCGCGCAGTCGCCTCCAGAAGGCCGACGACGAGGAGCGCCTGCGGATCCTCTGCACCGTGCAGAAATATGCCTATCCACAGGAGAAATACCAGTTGGTGGAAGATTCTGCCAGCCAGGCCCTCGCCATTCTGGAGGACCCGGAGAAAGGAAATCTCAGGACATCCGAGAGAGCCAGATTCTTCAAAGAGCAGACCTACATCTGGCTCGCCCAGACCTACCGGGATACCCTTCGCACAGAGGAGGCAATCAGGACCTTGTCGAACTTTCTTGTTGAGTTCGAGGGGAGCCGGGATGCCGACTTCGTCCGCTTCACTCTCGCCGAGATCTATGAGGGGAAGGGGGATATTCCCAAAGCCAATGGCCTGTATCAGAAAATCGGCGCCGGGGTCTGGAAGGATCGAGCGGAAAAGAACCTTAAAAAGCAGGGGCACGCCCTATGAGGGCCGTAGTCATCATCCCCACCCTGCTGTTGGCCTTTTTCCTGACGGTGCAGCCGGCCCTCTGCTGGGAGTGCTCGGTCGC
>JBFHXN010000407.1:0-3010 GCA_041598955.1 Desulfuromonadales bacterium
AGTTGACCCAGATCGCCTTCCAGTCGGTCTCCCGGGTGCGCCAGGGGGATCTGCTCCTGCGACAGGACACCTCCACCGAGTAGGCCCAGCTCCCCGGGGCGGAGGCGTCCCTCCTCCTCGCCCGCCGGAACCTGGAGCGCGCCCGGCGCCTGCTGGAGGAGAAGGTCCTTTCCCAGGCCGAATTCGACACCACCGACGCAGCCTTCAAGGAAGCGACCGCCGCCGCCGACAACATCCGGGCCCTCATCGCCAAAAAGACCGTCCGGGCCCCCTTTTCGGGCCGCCTCGGCATCCGCCTGGTCGACCTGGGGCAGATCCTCAAGGAAGGGGACGGCATCGTCTCCCTCCAGTCCCTCGACCCGATCTTCGTCGATTTCCTCCTCCCCCAGCAGCAGCTCTCCCAGGTCAGAACCGGGCTTGCCGTGCGGGTGACCACCGACGCCCTCCCCGGGAAAGCCCTGGAGGGGAAGATCACCGCCATCAACCCCGAGGTCGATTCCGCCACCCGCAACCTGCGGCTCCAGGCGACCCTCTCCAACCCCGCAGAGCTTCTGCGTCCCGGCATGTTCGCCTCCGTCGCCGTCCTGCTCCCCGAGCGGATCGAGGTGCTCGCCATCCCCGCCACCGCCGTGCTCTACGCCCCCTACAGCGACTCGGTCTTCGTCATCGACGAGGCGCCTGGGAACGACGGGGAGGAGCAGAAGCTGGTCCTTCGCCAGCAGTTCGTGCGCCTGGGGGAAAAGCGGGGGGATTTCGTCGCCGTCCTCTCTGGGCTCCAGGAGGGTGAGCGGGTCGCCACCACGGGGGTCTTCAAGCTTCGCAACGGGCAGGGGGTGATCATCGACAACGCCCTCTCCCCCGAATTCCAACTCGAGCCCACCCCCGAAAACAACTGACCATGGCCTTCACCGACCTTTTCATAAAGCGACCCGTCCTCGCCCTGGTGGTGAGCCTGGTCATCGTCATCGCAGGCCTCCAGGCGATTCGCTCCCTCAACGTGCGGCAGTACCCCCGGAGCGAAAACGCCTCGGTCACCGTCACCACCGTCTATATCGGCGCCAGCGCCGAACTGGTCCGCGGCTTCATCACCACCCCCCTGGAGCGGGCCATCGCCGCCGCCGACGGCATCGACTACCTCCAGTCGGAGAGCAAGCAGGGGCTCTCGACCATCACCGTGCGCCTCAAGCTCAACTACGACGCCACCAAGGCTCTGGCCGAGGTCAGCTCCAAGGTCGACCAGGTCCGACGGGACCTCCCTCCCGAGGCCGAGGTTCCCGTCATCAACATCATCTCCGCCGACAGCCAGTTCGCCTCGGCCTACCTCAGCTTCACCTCCGACATCCTGGAACAGAACCAGATCACCGACTACCTGGTAAGGGTCGTCCAGCCCCGGCTCTCGGCCCTCGAGGGGGTGCAGCGGGCCGACATCCTGGGGGCCCGAACCTTCGCCATGCGCATCTGGCTCAAACCCGACCGCATGGCCGCCTTCAACATCTCTCCGGCGCAGGTCCGCCAGGCCCTGGCCGCGAACAATTTCCTCTCGGCCCTGGGGAAGACCAAGGGCTCCCTCATCCAGGTCAACCTGACGGCCGACACCGATCTGCGCTCGGCCCCCGAGTTCAAGCGCCTGGTCATCCGCGAGGAGGCCGGCGCCATCGTCCGGCTCGAGGATATCGCCGAGATCGCCCTGGGGGCCGAGGACTACGACGCCGAGGTGCGCTTTTCCGGACAGACGGCCGTCTTCATGGGGATCTGGCCCCTGCCCAACGCCAACGCCCTCGACGTCATCAAGAGGGTCTCGGTGGAGATGGAGGCCATCGGCAGGGACCTTCCCAGCGGCATGAAGGCCCGGGTCGCCTACGACGGCACCGCCTATATCGACAACGCCATCCACGAGGTGCTCAAGACCCTCGGCGACACCCTGCTCATCGTCGTGGTCATCATCTTTCTCTTTCTCGGCTCCGTCCGCTCCGTCCTCATCCCCGTGGTGGCGATCCCCCTCTCCCTCATCGGGGCGGTTTTTCTCATGCAGGTCTTCGGCTTCACCGTCAACCTGCTCACCCTCCTCGCCATCGTCCTCTCCGTCGGCCTGGTGGTGGACGACGCCATCGTGGTGGTGGAGAACGTCGAGCGCCACCTGGGCCTGGGGGAATCCCCCCTTCAGGCGGCTCTCCTCGGCGCCCGGGAGCTGGTCGGCCCCATCGTCGCCATGACCGTCACCCTGGCCGCGGTCTACGCCCCCATCGGCCTGCAGGGGGGGCTCACCGGTGCCCTCTTCCGGGAGTTCGCCTTTACCCTGGCCGGCGCCGTGGTCATCTCGGGGGTCATCGCCCTCACCCTCTCCCCCATGATGTCGGCCAAGCTTCTCAAGCCGGGGATGGAGGAGCATGGCTTCGCGGGCAAGATCGCCCGGGACTTCTCCCGTTTCCGGGGTTTCTACGGACGGCTTTTGACGGGGACCCTGCGGGCCCGCCCGGCGGTCTACCTCGTCTGGATCGTGGTGAGCGCCCTCACCGTCCCGATGTTCCTCATGTCCCCCAAGGAGCTCGCTCCCACGGAGGACCAGGGGGTCATCTTCGGCATCCTCGACGCGGCGGCCAACTCCACCCTCGACCAGACCAGCCGCTACGCCGCGGCCGCCAACGAGGCCTTCCACAGCGTTCCGGAAACCGAGTTCACCTTCCAGATCACCTTCCCCACCTCCGGCTTCGGCGGCATGGTCACCCGCCCCTGGGACGACCGGGAGCGCACCGTCTTCGACATCCTCCCCGAGGTGCAGCAGAAGCTCCAGTCCATCCCCGGCATCCGCATGTTTCCGGTCCTCCCCCCGGCCCTGCCGGGAGGGGGGCAGTTCCCCGTCGAATTCATCCTCGCCTCCACGGCCGAGAGCGGGACCATTTTGGAGTTCGCCCAGCAGATCCAGTTCAAGGCCATGCAGAGCGGCCTCTTCGCCTTTCCACCCCTCATCGACGTGAAGATCGACCAGCCCCAGACCGAGTTCGTCATCGAC
>JBFHXN010000408.1:0-3008 GCA_041598955.1 Desulfuromonadales bacterium
CGACAAGTTCGAGTATCAGCGCGGCTACAAGTTCTCCACCTACGCCACCTGGTGGATCCGCCAGGCGATCACCCGCGCCATCGCCGACCAGGCCCGCACCATCCGCATTCCGGTGCACATGATCGAGACGATCAACAAGCTGATCCGCACCAGCCGCCAGCTGGTGCAGGAGATCGGCCGCGAGCCGACCCCGGAGGAGATCGCCGAGCGCATGGAGCTGCCGCTGGAGAAGGTGCGCCGGGTGCTCAAGATCGCCAAGGAGCCGATTTCCCTCGAAACCCCCATCGGCGAGGAGGAGGATTCCTCGCTGGGCGACTTCATCGAGGACAAGGGGGTCGTCTCCCCCATCGAGGCGGTCATCAAGGGGAACCTCGCCGACCAGACGGCCCGCGTTCTCTCCTCCCTCACCCCCCGGGAGGAGAAGGTGCTGCGGATGCGTTTCGGCATCGGCGAGAAGTCCGACCACACCCTCGAGGAGGTCGGGCAGGACTTCAACGTCACCCGGGAGCGGATTCGCCAGATCGAGGCGAAGGCCCTGCGCAAGCTGAGGCATCCCAGCCGCGCCAAGCGCCTGAAAAGCTTCATCGAAACCTGAAGAAAGGGCCGGGGCAAAAAGACTTGACAGCCGGAGTCGATCTCC
The DNA here is from genome assembly GCA_041598955.1 of Desulfuromonadales bacterium. Taxonomy (GTDB): domain Bacteria; phylum Desulfobacterota; class Desulfuromonadia; order Desulfuromonadales; family JBFHXN01; genus JBFHXN01. Next base: position 641 of record JBFHXN010000408.1, read on the forward strand.
ATAGACTTATACCTTCGTACCGAGTCCCAGGGCCTATAGCTCAGCTGGTAGAGCCACCGGCTCATAACCGGTCGGTCCCAGGTTCGAATCCTGGTGGGCCCACCACTTGCCGACACGAGATGAGACAACGCCTCATACGACGAACATACCCTGCCCCATAGGATCAGAAGAGTGCAACGGCGCTACAGTTGCACTCTTTTCTTTTGACCTGGAACCCAGCACGGAAAACGCCACTTTCTCCCAGGATGACTTGGCAATCCGGCGTCGGGTTCCGGGGGCTGGGTCTCACGGCCGCAGCCCCTTTCCGCGGATGGCAAACCCATTGTCCAACCCCTGCAGCCCACAGCGAGCTTGATGGCCAAGGCACGTCCCGCCCGCATCCAGGACCTGCTCGGCATGGTCCACGCCCTCTATCCCCCCTCCCTCGCCGAAGAGTGGGACAACGTGGGACTGCAGGTGGGAGACCCGGCCGCGACGGTGAGCCGGGTCCTGATCAGCCTCGACCCTTCGGAGGCCGCCCTTGCCGCCGCCGAGGCCGCGGGCGCCCAGGCCCTGCTCAGCCATCATCCCCTCTTCCTGCGCCCCCTCAAGAATCTCACCCCCGGCGACGAGGCCGGACGGGTGGCCCTCGGAGCCGTCCGGGCCGGAGTCGCCCTGTTGGCGGCCCACACCAACCTCGACCGGGCCTCCTCGGGCCTCAACGACTGGCTCTCCGAGCGCCTCGGTCTGGAAGCCGCCGTTCCCCTTTCCCCCGGGGGGGGAGAGCTGCTCAAGCTGGCCGTCTACGTTCCCGCCGGCTACGAGGATGCGGTCTCCGAGGCCCTCTTCGCCGCGGGGGCGGGCCAGATCGGGCGCTACGACCGCTGCTCCTTCCGCGCCACCGGCACCGGCACCTTCCGTCCCGGCCCCGGCACCACGCCCTTTCTCGGAGCAGAGGGGAAGAACGAGGCCTCACGGGAAGTGCGCCTCGAGACCCTTCTCCCCCTGGAGCACCTCGGCCGGGCCGTGGAGCGGATGAAGAAGGCCCACCCCTACGAGGAGGTCGCCTACGACCTCTACCCCCTGGCCAACCGCCGCGAGGATGTCGGTCTCGGCCGCCTGGGGCGCCTTGCCGCCCCCGAGACCCTCCATCGCTTCGCCTCCCGGGTCCGCGAGGCCCTCGGGGCTTCCGCGGTGCGGGTGGTGGGGGACCCCGAGCGGTCCGTCTCCAAGGTCGCCCTCTGCGGCGGCAGCGGCGCCGGCCTGCTCTCCGAGGCGGCCCGGGCCGGGGCCGACGTGCTCGTCACCGGCGACGTCAAGTACCACGAGGCCCGGCAGGCCGAGGCCCGGGGAGTGGCCCTCGTCGATGCCGGCCATTTCCCCACGGAACACCTGGCGGTGGAGGGGCTGGTCCAGGCCCTCCGGGCCGAGGCCGAGCGGCGGGGACTCAAAATCGAATTTCTGGAAATGGAGGGGGAGACAGACCCGTTTCGAACGGTCTGAGCCCCCTTCGCCATTTCGGCGACACAAGTAACCCAAAGCAGGTCAGGAGGAAACAGCGTGCAAGACCAGATGCGGCGGCTCATCGAGCTGCAGGGGATTGACGAGGAGATCAACCGGGTTCGTGCCCGGCAGACGCAGTGCGAAGAGGAACTGGGCGGCCTTCAGGTCGAGCGCAACCGGGTCCGGGAGATGGTCGAGGGCCTCGGGGCCCAGCTCTCCTCCATCGAGGAGGAGTGCAAGCAGCTGGCCCAGTCCCTGGTCCAGGAGAAGGAGAACGCCGAGAAGTCCGAAGGGCGCCTTCCCGCCATCAAGACTCAGAAGGAGTACGTGGCGGTGCTCAAGGAGATCGACACCGCCAAGAAGCTCAGCCGCGACCTCGAGGAGCGGATCGCTTCCCGCCGGGAGGAGGCCTCCGGCTTCGGCTCCGAGATGGCCGAGAAGGAGGAGCAGCTCAAGGGGCTCGAGGAGCAGGCCGCTGCCCAGGAAGGGGAGTTGCAGAAGGAGCTCAAGAGCCTCAAGGCAACCCTCGCCTCCAAGGCGGCCGAGAGGGAAGAGCTCTGCAAGGCGATCCCCGTTCCCCTGCGCAAGCGCTACCAGCAGCTCATCGACCGGCGCGGCGGCATCGCGGTGGTCCCGGCCAACGGCGGGGCCTGCCTCGGCTGCAACATCCATCTTCCGCCCCAGCTCTACAACAGCCTCTTCCGCGTCCAGGAGATCCAGGCCTGCCCCTACTGCAACCGCCTGATCTACGTGACCGAAGGAGAGTAGGGGTTCGATCAAGGGAGTGGCTGGAGAAGGACAGATGATCGCCGGCCCCTTCGGGGGCGGGAGGAAAGTCCGGGCTCCGCAGGGCAGGATGGTCCCTAACGGGGACCGGGGGCGACCC
>JBFHXN010000409.1:0-2999 GCA_041598955.1 Desulfuromonadales bacterium
CCTTCCCCCGAGCCTGCCGGTCTCGTCGAGGCCGGTCTGCTCCTCGAGCCAGGCCAGGAATTCCTCAGCGGGCATCGGGTGGGCGAAGAGGTATCCCTGGGCCTGGGGGCATCCTTCCCGGCGCAGGAAGTCGACCTGGGCCTCCGTTTCGACCCCTTCGGCGATCACCTCCAGTCCCAGGGTCCCGGCCAGGGCGATGACGGCGTGAACCAGCGCCTCGCCGTCGGCGTTGCGGCCGATGTCGGCGATGAAGCTCTTGTCGATCTTGAGTTTGCCGAAGGGGAGGCGCCTGAGGTAGCTCAGGGAGGAGTAGCCGGTGCCGAAGTCGTCCAGGGAGAGTGCGACCCCCAGCTCTCCCAGGGTCGACATGAGCTCGACGGCCCCGGCGGTTTCCAGGAAAAAGGATTCGGTGATCTCCAGTTCCAGGGCCCCCGGCGGCAAGCCGCTTCGGGCGAGGATTTCGGTGAGGCTCTGGAGGAAATTCCCCCGTTGAAGCTGGCGGACCGACAGGTTCACGGCGATCTTCGGGAGCCGGTGCCCCTGCTCCGCCAGGGCGAGCCAGGCCATGCAGCTCTGCTCCAGGACCCATTGCCCGACCTGGCTGATCAGCCCCGTCTCCTCGGCCAGGGGGATGAACTCGTCGGGGGGGATGAGACCTTTGTCCCGGTGGCGGAGACGCACCAGGGCCTCCGCCCCGACGACGGAGCCGTCCCCGAGGCTCACCTGGGGCTGGAAGTGGAGCTCCAGCCCCCCGTGCTCCAGGGCGCGGCGCAGCTCTCCCTCGGTTTCGAGACGGTGCAGGGCCCGTCGGGTCATCTCCTGGGAGTAGAAATGGTAGGTGCTGCGCCCCTGGGCCTTGGCCTGATACATGGCGGCATCGGCGTTGCGGACGAGGGTGCCCGCGTCGTTTCCGTCCCCGGGGAAGAGGCTGATGCCGATGCTGCAGCTGATGTAGATCTGCCGTCCGTCGACGTCGAAGGGGGCTGAAAAGTTTTTCAGCAGCTTGTTGGCCAAGGTGATGACGCCGTCGGCGTCGGGGACGTTTTCCACCAGGGCGATGAACTCGTCCCCCCCCAGCCGGGCGAGGGTGTCCGTACTCCAGAGGCTCTCCCTGAGCCGGGTGGCCACGGCGCAGAGGAGCTTGTCCCCCCCCTGGTGCCCCAGGGTGTCGTTGATGGTCTTGAAATGGTCGAGGTCGATGAAAAGCAGGGCGAGCTGTTCCCGCTCCCGCTCGGCCCGCAGAAGGGCATGGCCGAGCCGGTCGTTGAAGAGCAGGCGGTTGGGCAGATCGGTCAGGGGATCGTGATGCCCCATGTGCATCAGGCGCTCCTCGGCCTCCTTCCGTTCGGTGAGGTCGGCGAGAATCCAGACGTTGCCGGCCCTGGGGGTGTCCGGGTCGAGAGACCGACCGCTCAGGTGCCCCCAGAAGAGGCTGCCGTCCTTGCGGCGGAACCAGAGCTCTTCGACGAAATTTCCCCCTCCCCGCAAAGAATCCTCGATCCGCTCCCCCAGGGCGAGGTAAAAATCCCTGCTCGGATAGAGGCTTTCCGTCGATTGCCCCAGCAGCTCCCCGGGGCCGTAGCCCAGCAGCTCGGCCAGGCGACGGTTGTGCTTGAGGATGGAGCGGTCCCGGGCCAGGAAGATACCGACCAGGGCGTTGTCGAGGATGGCCTGCTCCAGGTCGAGGGCCCCCTGGAGCCTCGTCTGGCTCTGAAGAAGCTTCGCCTCCGCGGACAGAAGGGCCGCGATGCGGTCCTTGAGACTGAGCGCCTGAGCTTCGACGGTGTCCCGGAAATTCCGCAGCATCCCCCTCATCTCCCCGTGAGCAGCGGCCAGCTGGGCGATTTCCCGGTGGTGAACCCGAAGGGGGGGGCCCTCCTCGAAATCGAGACGGGCGATCCGTTCGCTCGCCAGGGCCAGGGATTCGAGGGGGGCGCTGAAGTGCCGGGCCTGGTGCCTCGCCACCAGCAGGGTTGTCAGGAGAACCAGGGCCAGAATGGCCACCAGGGCTTTCAGCAGTGGCTTCCAGGGGGGGACGAAGTCGGCCTCCGGGGCGAAGACCGCGACCCAGAAGGTCTGCTCCCCCAGGGCAAAGGGGCGGAAGGTGGCGAGCCAGGGTTTCGATGCGGCCGAAAAACGGAGGATCTTTCCGGAGGGACGCTCTTCGAGCCGCCAGCGCTCCATCCCTTTGTCCACCGGGTCGATCTTCAGCTCTTCGACGGGACGAAGGAGAGCTCTTCGGGCATGCTCCTCTCCAGCGTTTTCCATGGGCCGGGGCAGGCCGAGAACCCGGCCGTCGGAAGTGAGCACCAGGACGAAGCCGCTCTTCCCGACCCCGATGGAGGTGGTGGCGCGGGAGATGTCGAGTAGCTTGATGTCGATACCGACCACCAGGCTCTCCCCGTCGGGACGAAGGGTGCGGCCGGAGACGGTGATGCCGGGGTCGCGGGTGGTGTAGAAGGTGTAGGGAGGGGTCCAGCGGGGGGGAGAGTCGGCGCCTCCCTTCATGGCCAGGGAGAACCAGGGGCGAAGGCGGGGGTCGTAGTCGAGGGTTTTGCGGTATTCCTTCCGGGGGGCATCTTCCCCCCACTCGATGAAATGGTTCTGCTCTCCCCAAAGGGGGATGTCGGTCAGGCGGTTGAGCCATCGCTTTTCGGGAAGCTGGAGCAGCAGCCATCCCTCCCCCCGGGTCGTTCCCGCCACCACCGAGGTGAATTGGGGGAGCTGGGTCAGAACCGGAAGGAAAAGGAGGTTGAACTCTTCGGGGCGATCGACGGAAAAGCCGGGGGAGAGCGTCCATTTTCGGGCGATCCCGATCAGGTTCTCTGCGGGGCTGAAGAGATCCTGCAGGGCCCCTTCCACCCGGGCCGTCGCGACGTCGAAGTGGCTCTCGGCAATGTTCAGGACGACGGGCCGGACGCCGAACTGGAGGTGCCCGAGAGCGAAGAGGGCCACCGCCGCCGTGACGAGCAGGCCGAAGCGCAGAAAAAGGCTGCTGC
>JBFHXN010000410.1:0-2997 GCA_041598955.1 Desulfuromonadales bacterium
CCGCAACTGGGCCGCCGAGTGCTGAAATGTCATGAACTTCTTCTGTACGAAGAAGCACCTCGATCAGTATGTGGCCGAAATGAATCTGCGGGAGGAGGGAATCTTCCCCCTTTCCGCCTACGAGGGGCTCACGGTGGCCCGATTCCTCTTTTCCCCCCATCCTGGGTGAACGACCCGACATGAGAACCCTCGAAACTGCCGCGCCCTCCCCGCTGCGTTTATCCCTGAGAGCCCCCCTGATCGACCACGAGGTGCGCTGCAACCATTGCCGCCGCTGCGTCGTCGAGTGCGCATTCCTGAAGAAGTACGGCGATCCGGGAGAACTGGCCGCCGCCTACGATCCGGAGGAGACCTTCCACCAGGGGCTTCCCTTCGAATGCAGCCTCTGCGGCCTCTGCACCGCCGTCTGCCCCGAGGGGCTCGATCCCTCGGCCCTCTTTCTGGAGATGCGCAGGGAGTCGGTGGCGCGGGGAAAGGGGGACTTTCCCGAGCACAAGGGGCTGGTCGCCTACGAGCGAAAAGGGACCTCCAGGCGCTTTTCCTGGTACGCCCTGCCCGAAGGGTGCACGACCATCTTTTTCCCGGGATGCGCCCTCCCCGGGACCCGACCGGAACGGACCCGGGACGTATTTGATCGCGTCCGGGAAAGGGACCCGAAGGCCGGCATCGTTCTCGACTGCTGCACCAAACCCTCCCACGACCTGGGTCGGGAAGAGTATTTCCGCGCCATGTTCGGCGAGATGAAATACTGGCTCCTGGACAACGGCGTGCAATCGGTCCTGGTGGCCTGCCCCAACTGCTACCGGGTCTTCAAGGACCACGGGGGGGAGTTCGAGGTCCGCTCCATCTACGAATTCCTGGCCGAGGAGGATGCGCCCTCCCTCCAGGGCGCCCAAAGGGTCTCCGTCCATGACCCCTGCGTCATCCGCTTCGACCGGGAGCCCCAGGAGGCGGTCCGCACCCTCCTGGCCCGCCAGGGGGTGGAGGTCGAGGAAGCCGCCCACTCGGGAAGGAGCACCCTCTGCTGCGGCGAGGGGGGTGCCGTCGGGAGTATCTCGCCCGAGCTGGCCCGGATCTGGACCCGGCAGCGCGCCGGAGAGGCAGGGGGGAAGAGGATCGTGACCTCCTGCGCCGGCTGCGCTCACCTGCTGGGTGCCCGGACCCCCACCAGCCATATTCTCGACCTGGTCTTCGACGGGGATGGCGCCCTCGCAGGGAAGGCCAGAGTCTCCCGGGCCCCCTTCACCTACCTCAACCGGCTGCGGCTCAAGAAACGGCTGAAAGAGACCCTTCCGGCGGCAATCACCCGTGAGCGCACCTTCACCGCCGGGGAGCCTGCTCCCGGAGGGTGGGTCGGCAAGACGGCCCTCCTCGCCTTTGTCGTTCTGGCCATGGTGGCGGTGCGGGCCTCGGGCCTGACCCAGTATCTCGACCAGGATCAGCTGCGAGCCCTCATCGCCGGCACCGGGGTTTTGGGTCCCCTGATCTACATGGCCCTCTACGCCATCGCCCCGGCCCTCTTTCTCCCCGGGCTTCCCCTCTCCATCGCGGGAGGAATCCTCTTCGGGCCTCTCTGGGGGGTGATCTACACCATCTTCTCCGCCACCGCCGGGGCCTGCGTCGCCTTCCTGGTCTCCCGCCACCTGGCCCGGGGATGGATCGAGGGGAAGCTGCGCAGCCCTCGCTGGCGCCACCTCGACGAGCAGGTGGAAAAGCACGGCTGGAAGATGGTCGCCTTCACCCGCCTGATCCCCCTTTTCCCCTTCAACCTCCTCAACTACGCCTTCGGCCTGACCCGGGTGAAATTCTCCCACTATGCCCTGGCCACCTTCGTCTTCATGCTCCCGGGATGCATCGCCTTCATCGTCTTTTCAAGCTCCCTGCTGGAGGTTCTTCAGGGGCGGATCACCCCCACCTTCCTCCTTGGGCTGGCCCTCATGGTCCTGGTTTCCCTGATCCCCCTGGCCTATCGCCGTCATCAGGCCCGGCGGCTCCGGAAGGTCGAAGAGTCGCCGTCCAAGGTCGGCACCCAGGCATCGTCCGAGCCGGATTCCTCCACCCATGACCTGAAACGCTCCCTGGCCCGCAAGGGAATCTTCCTGCTCGCCCTCGGGGGGCTGGCTCTTCTGGCCTGGGCCCTGGTGCGGCACTATTTCTGGGCCCTCAACGCCCACCTCTACACCGCCGAATTCCATCTCCTCTTCCAGGTCAACAATCTCAAGGCGGGGAATCTTGCACTTTTCACCGACTACTTCCGGTCCCTGGGAGCCGGACCGACGGGACTCGCCTTTCTCTGCCTGGCTGAGGCGATCCAGGGGTTCTGGCTTCCCCTCAGCCCACGCATCCTGACTTCCGCCTTCGTGGCTGCCAACGGCCTGGCCGGGGGAGGAACTTTGACCTTTCTCAGCTTTCAGCTGGTGGGACTGCTGGCCTTCGGCCTGGGGCGCTTTCTCTTTGGGGACCTGCTTCCCCTGATGGGGAAAGGGGCCAGACCAGCGGGGGGGAGCCACGCCTGGACCGCGGCCCTTGCCCTTCTGACGGCCCTCCCCTGGATTCCCCTGCCGGCCGCGCCCCTTCTGGCCGGTCTGTTGAGATGGTCCCCCGGAAGGATCCTCGGCCTGCTTCTGCTCGGCGGGGGCCTGCGCCTTCTGGCCCTGTTGGTTTTCCCGGGGCTTTTTGCCTGATGGCCTTTCCCCTGAGCGGTTTTCCCCTTCGGAACAGAGGAGAAGAATTGATGAAGAGCGAAACGGAAAAAGGCACCTGCAGCTGCTGCTCCGATCCCCAGGCCGTTCTCCTCGGGGACCGCAAACCGGGGGCCCCGGCGACAGGGGGAATGAGCCGGGCCACCTTTCTTAAGGTACTGGGTGCTGGATTCGTCGGCCTGAGCTCCATCGCCGGCACCAGGGCCTTCGCGGCCGTGGAGAAGGACAAGAGCCTCTCCATCGTCAAGGGAGGCTCCGACCGGTTGGTCATCGACCGGGAGAACAAGGAGCTGCG
>JBFHXN010000411.1:0-2989 GCA_041598955.1 Desulfuromonadales bacterium
GGCGACGGCGAGGTCGAGAAGATCGGCGCCACCCACTCGGTGAAACTCAACCTGATCCACTGCTACCGCTCCATGAACTACATGTGCAAGGTGATGGAGGAGAAGTGGGGCATCCCCTGGCTGGAGTACAACTTTTTCGGCCCGACCAAGATCGAAGAGAGTCTACGCGCCATCGGCGAGCGCTTCGACGACAAGATCCGCAAGAACGTCGAGAAGGTGATCAAGAAGTACCGCAAGGAAATGGACGACGTGATCGCCGAGTACAAGCCGCGCCTCGACGGCAAGACCGCGATGCTGTTTGTCGGCGGCCTGCGCCCGCGCCACACCATCGGCGCCTACGAAGACCTCGGCATTCAGATCACCGGCGCCGGCTACGAGTTCGCCCACCAGGACGATTATGACCGTACCGCCCCTGAGATGGCCAAAGGGACCCTGATCTACGACGACGTCTCCGAATTCGAGCTGGAGAAGTTCGTCGAGGAGCTCAAGCCCGACCTGGTCGGCAGCGGCATCAAGGAGAAGTACGTCTTCCAGAAGGCGGGGATTCCCTTCCGCCAGATGCACAGCTGGGACTACTCGGGCCCCTACCACGGCTACGAGGGGTTCAAGATCTTCGCCCGCGATGTCGACATGGCGATCAACAGCCCGACCTGGAAACTGGTGAAGTCGCCCTTCTAGGGGGAGTGGTCTTTTTCCGCCAGGGCGGCGTTGCCCTGCGGGCTTCCTTGTGCGGCGTAGCTCCCGCTACGCCTCCGCGGTCCCCCTTGGACGCCTTGCCCTGACGAAAAAATCCTCACTCCAGACAACCGGGGTGAGAAAAACCCCAGTCTTTCTTCGGGACCTATCGGCCCGATACAGGAGAACCGCCATGAGCACTGAAACGGCAGTCAAGAAAGTGACCGAGCACTCCCCCGAAGCGGTGGAGAAGGTCAAGGATTGGATCAATACCGAGGAGTACAAGGAGAAGAACTTCGCCCGGGAGGCGCTGGTGGTCAATCCGGCCCACGCCTGCCAGCCCCTCGGCGCCCAGATGGTCGCCACCGGGTTCGAGGGGGCCCTTCCCTTCGTTCACGGCTCCCAGGGGTGCGCCTCCTACTTCCGCAGCACTTTTTCCCGTCACTTCCGCGAGCCGGCGGCGGCCACCTGCGACGCCATGACGGAGGACGGCGCGGTCTTCGGCGGTCAGAACAACCTCTTCGAGGGCCTCGAGAACGCCTACGCCCTCTACAAGCCGAAGATGATCCCGGTCTACACCACCTGCATGCCCGAGGTCATCGGCGACGACCTGACGGCCTTCATCAAGAACGCCAAGCTCCAGGGGCACATCCCCGAGGAGCTGCCGACCCCCTACGCCAACACCCCGAGCTTCAACGGCACCCACATCCACGGCTACGACGCGATGCTCAAGAGCATCCTCGAGACCCTCACCGAGGGGCAGAAGGTCGAAGGAAAGTGCACCGGCAAGCTCAACCTGATCCCGGGCTTCGACGGCAACACGGGCAACCTGCGGGAGTACAAGAGGATCCTCGAGCTCTTCGGCATCCCCTACACCATGATGGCCGACATCACCGAGGTCTTCGACTCTCCCTGTGACGGCACCTACCGTCTCTACCCCGGCGGGACCAAGCTCGAGGACGCCGCCGAGTCGATCAACGGCAAGGTGACCATGGCCCTGCAGAAATACTCCACAGTCACCACCATGAAGTGGATCGAGGAGGAGTACAGCGGCGAGAAGCTGCTGATGCCGATGCCCTTCGGCATCAAAAAGACCGACGAGTTCCTGCTGAAGCTCTCCGAACTCTTCGGCAAGCCGGTTCCCGAGGAACTCAAGGCCGAGCGCGGCCGCGCCGTCGACGCCATGACCGACGCCCACCAGTACCTCCACGGCAAAAAGTTCGCCATTTTCGGAGACCCCGATTACCTGATCGGCATCGTCTCCTTCCTCCTCGAGCTGGGCGCGATCCCCTACCATATCCTCTGCTCCCGCACCACCAAGAAGTTCGAGAAGGAGATGAAGGCGCTGCTGGCGACTTCCCCCTTCGGGGCCACCAGCAAGATCTACATCAACAAGGACCTCTGGCACATGCGCTCTCTGCTGGTCACCGATCCCGTCGACGGCATGATCGGCGACACCCACGGCAAATGGGCGGCGCGGGATGCGGGGATTCCCCTCTTCCGCATCGGCTTCCCCATCATCGACCGGGTCAACCTCCATCGCTATCCGGTGGTCGGCTACCAGGGAGCGGTCAACATCCTCTCCATGATCGCCAACAAGTTCCTCGACATCAAGGACGAGACCTGCGAGGACCAGTGGTTTGAGATGATGCGGTAACAAAATGTAGGGGCGCAGCATGCTGCGCCCCTACGGGCGAAAGGTTTTTGGGATGATTCGAACGCGACGTCTCGAAATCATCGACGGCAACAGAAAGCGAGGTCTGTACATGAAAGTCGCATTCGCCAGTACCGACAAGGTTCATGTCGACGAACATTTCGGCCGGGCCGAGCAGTTCACCATCTGGGAGATTGGGCCCGAAGAGGCCGATTTCACAGGGGTGGTCCAGGTCAGGACCGAGGGAGACGACGAGGCCGACCGGATCGAGGCGCGCTGCGCCGGACTGGCCGACTGCGCCCTGGTCTACGTGGCGGAGATCGGCGGGCCGGCCGCGGCGCGGCTGGTGGCCAAGAAGATCCACCCCATCAGGAGCAAGGACCGGGAGCCGATCACGGTGGTGGTGGAGAAGCTTCAGGAGGTCCTGCGGGGGAGCCCTCCCCCCTGGCTGCGCAAGGCGATGCTCAAGAACGAGAGGCCGGGGTTCGCCCCGACATAACCTGACGAACCAAGGAGAAGGACCATGGCTTACCTGACCGGAAAAACCAAAGGGGGCGCCGACTGGACCCCGAATTTCGTGGAGCTCATCGACCCCGAGAAATGCATCGGCTGCGGCCGTTGCTACAAGTCCTGCTCCCGCAAGGTTCTTGGTCCCGAAGA
>JBFHXN010000412.1:0-2987 GCA_041598955.1 Desulfuromonadales bacterium
GGCGGTGACCACGGGGTCGGCCTGGACCTTCTGAAGCTTGAGGCTCGAGGCATAGGAGAGCCCCTTCTTTCGCAGGTCGACCCGGGCGTTGGCCGCCAGGCTCCCCTCGGCGACGAGGCCGCTCAGTTCGTCGACGGTGAAAACATTGTCCACGAGCCTCCAGCGCACCAGAAGATTTTTCACCGGAAGACCGTGATAGAGGACGCTTGCGACCTTCACCGTACCGTCGGCCTTGAGGGGGATGGCGAAGGGGCCGATCTCTCCCGGGGGGGGCGCCTTGCCCGCGGCGGGCTTTTTCTGGCCCTCGGCACTTTGCCCGGCCGCGGGGAGGAGCTTGTCGAGGTCGAGCCGCTCGGCGCTCACCTCGGCACTCAGGGCCAGGGGGCTCGCCGAGAGACTCGGGACCTTGAGGCCGAGTTGGATGAGATCCTCTCCGGCCTTGAGTGTCAGGGCCCGGGAGGAGAGCCCTCCGCCTGCGATGACCAGGGCTCCGTTCAGAGCGGGGCGCAGACCCGCCACCGAGGCCTGGACGTTGGTCAGGTTGAGCTCGCCCTCCCGCAGAAGCTGAAGAGGCTCGGAAACGGGGCCGGCCACGCGGAAACGCCCCTTGAGGTTGCCTGACACCGCCATGGGCTGCAGGTCCTTCACCAGGGCTGCCGGGACGGCGGCCTGGGCGGTCTTGAGGTCGAGATCGGGCAGGGTGATTTCCATATCGAGCCGGGGCGCTCCGGCGAAATCCTTCACCAGCCCCGAAAAGCCGACCCGAAGACCGTTAAACTCGAGAAGGGACTCTCCGAGGACGAGCTCCCCCCCCTTCAGGTCCGCCGCCACCACGTAGTCGAGAGCCACCTTTGCGCCGCGGATGGGAGCTTCGGGCAGCGCCTTGAGGTCGAGGTCGAACTCCCTGAGGGTCACCCTCCCCGCCGATTCGAGCTTCTCAGCGCCGCCGGAGGCCCGCAGGTCGAGGTCGAGCTTGAGGGAGGAGAGCTTCCCGGGAACCTGGCTTCGGTAATAGGGGGCGAAGGCAGCCACGTCGAGCCCACCCAGGGTCATTTTCACCTCCCCGCCGAGAGCCTTGGGATCGGCCTTTCCCTCCAGGGCAAGGGGCGCGTCGTTGACCCGGGCCTGGACCTCGAAGGGGAAGGGCTTCTCCAGGGAGATATCGCTGGCCGATACCTCCAGAGCGCCGATCGTCGTCTCGAAGGGCTTCGCCGGGTCGAGGGCGAAGTCGCGGAAGCGCACCTCCCCCTCCCGGATGCCGACCCGGGAGACGAGCAGGTTGAGGGGAGCAGACCCTTCACGGGCTGTGGGCGGGGCAGGTTCGGCCTCCTTGGCCCCCTCCCCCTTCCCCCCGATCAGGTCGCTGAAGTTGAAGAGGCCGTCGGCCCTTCGCACCACCAGTATCCGGGGAGCATCCAGCCGAACCTCGTCGACCACCACCCGCCCGAAGAGCAGGGGCCAGAACCGGTAGCGCAGCACGACCTGGCGGGCGGAGAGAAAGTCCTCCCCCCCTTCCCTCTCCCGAATGGTGAGGTCCTTCAGGACGATCCCCGAGAAGAGGCTCACCTCCACCTCCCCCAGGGCGACGTCCCGCTGCAGGGCCTCCCGGGCCAGGGGAAGGACAGTCTCCTTCACCCGCTCGGGGGTAATGAGGACCTTGGCCAGGACGGCCAGAGTGATCACGAGAACCACGACGACGGCGGCGGCGATGCCGAACCACTTCCAGAATTTCTTCATTGATCCCCTCCGAGCTCTGAATCCCTATATCACTGATGGTTTTGCCAAACCGACAACAGATCCCCCGCCCCCCCGGCCTCCAGAACCATCCGCCACTCTTCAACGCTGACCGGCTGCACCGAAAGGCGATTCCCCTTGCGCAGCACCTCCATGGAGGCCAGTCCCGGATGGGCCCGCAGAAGGTCCCGCGTCAGGGGGCGGAGAAGAGGCGCGACGGACCGGACGTCGACCATGAACCAGATGGGGTTCGACTCGCTGGCCCGCGGGTCGAAGTGGTCTGAGCGGGGATCGAGGGCCGTCTGGTCGGGATAACCGGCCCTCACCACCTCGGCCACCCCGACGATGGCCGGTGCCGGGATATTGCTGTGGTAGAAGAGCACCCCGTCGCCGACATGGATCTCGTCCCGCAGCAGGTTGCGGGCCTGGTAGTTGCGCACCCCGTCCCAGGGGGCCACGCCCCCGGGGCTCTTCTCCAGGTCGGCGAAGGAGAAGCAGTGGGGTTCGGATTTCATCAACCAGTATCGCCTGCCGTCAGGGGGCATGGACCTTCTCTTTAATACAGCTCCCCCCGGCGAGCCGGAGGCGGCTTCCGGGGAGAGCCGATGGGGGGAAAGATCGAACAAACTTTCCCCTTTTGACTCCGGTCAAAGTTTCGAAGCGGCAGAAAGTATAGCGTAAGTGCACCCGGAGGCCACCAGGATTTTCCAGGATGCCGGCCGACCCGGGGCAAGACGACCCGAAGGGACTTCGTCACCGGGGTCCCCAACCACAGACACGAAGGAGGAAAAAATGTTCTGTTACCAATGCGAGCAGGCCGCCAACGGAGGATGCACCAAGATCGGCGTCTGCGGCAAGCAGCCCGACGTCGCCGCTTTGCAGGACCTGCTGGTTTACTCCCTGAAGGGGATCGCCTTCTGGGCCGACAAGGCCCGCGCCCAGGGGAAGAAGGACGCCGAGATTGACCGCTTCATGCTCGACGGCCTCTTCACCACCGTCACCAACGTCGACTTCGATGCCGCCGCCATCGAGAAAATCCTCCGCCGAGGGGCCGTGATCCAGGCCAAGGCGAAAGGTCTGGCCGAGGCGGTTGGGGGGAGCGTCCCCGAGGCCGCCCGCTGGCAACCCGCGGCGAGCCTCGCCGGACTGGTCGAGCAGGGGGAGCAGCACGGGGTCAAGGCCGACCCCGTCGACCCGGATGTCAAGTCGGTTCAGGAGATCCTGATCTACGGCATCAAGGGCTACGCCGCCTA
>JBFHXN010000413.1:0-2982 GCA_041598955.1 Desulfuromonadales bacterium
CCCGAGAGGGCCGCTCAGGCAGCTGAAAAACCCCCATCTGCGTCGTTCCCCTTGATCTCGTCGCTGCGACGTAGCTTCCGCTACGCCTCACTCCTCGATCGGCGGGCGCCTTGCATCTGGGGGTTTTTGAGCAGCCTTAAAAAAAGAGTTTGTCAACAATCTGAGCGGCCCGAGAGGGCCGCTCTTTTTCATTCAGGGCCGTAGGAAAAGCCAGGCCAAGTCCATATGTCCCCCGCGGACCCATCCCTCCCGAGGGGGATAACCCGGGGCTCCGGAATCTCTTTGCTATGATGGAGACGACACCAGCTCCGGAGGACGATCATGGCCATGGAACTCAGCCAAAACGCCCTGAAGACTCTGCAGGCCCGCTTTCTTCGCAAGAACGACAGGGGAGAGGTGACCGAGACCCCCGAAGAGCTCTTCGCGAGGGTGGCCCGAGCCGTGGCCGAGGCAGAGCTCCCCTTCGCGGGAAGGGAGGGTCGAAGGCGCGCCGAGGCCCACTTCCTGGAGCTGATGACCTCCCTCACCTTCCTCCCCAACTCCCCCACCCTGATGAATGCCGGCACCGACCTCGGGCAGCTCTCCGCCTGTTTCGTCCTCCCCGTCGGCGACTCCCTGGACGAGATCTTCGGGACCCTGCGGGACGCGGCCCTCATCCACCAGAGCGGAGGGGGGACGGGCTTCGCCTTCTCGCGCCTGCGCCCCGCCGGGGACCGGGTGCGCAGCACCATGGGGATATCCTCTGGGCCCGTCTCCTTCATGAAGGTCTACGATGGGGCCACCGAGGCGATCAAGCAGGGGGGGACCCGGCGGGGGGCCAACATGGGGATCCTGCGGGTCGACCATCCCGACATCCTCGACTTCATCTCGGCCAAGGCGATCGAAGGGGCCCTCGCCAATTTCAACATCTCCGTGGCCGTGACCGATGCCTACATGCAGGCCGTCCGGCAGGGGGAGGAGTATCACCTTTTCAATCCCCGCAGCGGTAAGGAAACCGGGCGCCTGTCCGCCCGGAGGGTCTTTGCCGCCATCGCCGAGCAGGCCTGGCGAAACGGGGAGCCGGGCCTGATCTTCCTCGACACCGTCAACGCCGGCCACCCCGCCTCCCACGTGGGGATCATCGAGGCGACCAACCCCTGCGGCGAGGAGCCGCTCCTCCCCTACGAGTCGTGCAATCTGGGCTCCCTCAACCTGACGCGGCTTTGCGATCCGGCGGGGCGGATCGACTACCCCCGACTGCGGGGGGCGGTGCATGGCGCGGTGCGGTTCCTCGACGACGTCATCGAGGTCAACCGCTTCCCTCTGCCGGCCATCGCAGGCATCACCCGGGCCAACCGCAAGATCGGCCTGGGGGTCATGGGTTTTGCCGACCTGCTGATCCGACAGGGGGTCCCCTACGGCAGCGAGGCCGGCCTGTCGGTGGCCGAGGAGGTGATCTCCTTCATCTATCAGGAGGCGGTGGCCGCCTCCGAGGAACTCGCACGGGAACGGGGGCCCTACCCCAATTTCGAGGGGAGCGCCCGGCAGAAGGCGGGAGGAGCCCCCATGCGCAACGCCACCGTGACCACCATCGCCCCCACGGGCACCCTGAGCCTCATCGCCGGGGTCTCCAGCGGCATCGAGCCCATCTTCGCCTTCGAGTACGAGCGGCACGTGCTCGGGACTATCCTCCCGGAAGTCCACCCCCTCTACCGAAGGCTGCGGGAGGAGGGGAGGCCCATCGACCCCGAGGTCTTCGTCACCGCCCGGCAGATTTCTCCCGAGTGGCACGTGCGGATGCAGGCCGCATTCCAGAAGTACGTCGACAACGCCGTCTCCAAGACCATCAACTTTCCCCCCGAGGCGACGGTGGAGGATGTACGCAGCTCTTTTCTGCTGGCCCACGAACTGGGGTGCAAGGGGATCACCGTCTACCGGGACAAGAGCCGCCGTAGCCAGGTGCTCAACGTTTGCGACAGCTGCCGGGTGGTGGGGGGGTGAGCGTGGCACTGTCAGAGTTCGAACAAAAGCGGATCGAAAAGCTCCTGAGCGCCTATTGCGACGGGAAGGTCCCCCCTCACCTCAGGGACCAGATCCGGATCGAATTTAGGATCCGGGGGAACGAGGCGAGCCTCTTCGAGAGCCGTCCCCACTTTCGGGGAACCGGGGAATGGTTTTCCGTGAAGATCGCCCGCTTCAGGAAGGACCCGCAGACCGAAACCTGGCAGCTCCACTGGGCCGACCGCAACAGCCGCTGGCGATCTTACGAGCCGCTCCCGTATCACCGCGACATGGAGAAGCTGCTGGAAGAGGTCAAGAGGGACCCGACGGGGGTCTTCTGGGGGTAGGAGGGGACGGATCTTCTTGGGGAGGATGACAGAAAGAGCGATGCCGCCCATGGAAGGCGGCATCGCTCTTTCTGATGGTGATGGGCGATAGGGGCCGGCCCTCAGCGCGCCAGGGTCAGGAAGTGCAGGTGCCTCTCGTACTGGGAGAGCATGTCGGCGATCAGCTGATCCTTGGTGTAGCCGAGCACGTCGTAGTGCTGCCCCCCTTCCAGAAGATGAATGTCCGCCCGGTAGAAGTTGCGCTGGTCCTTCTCCTGCTTGCGGCGCCCCTCGAGGACGAAGGCGGGGGTCTGGTGCTTCTTCAGGTGCACCCCGTAGAGGAACTCGCGCTCCCCCCCATGGTAGACGCTGATCGAGGCCCGCCCTTCCTCCACCGACAGTTCGGTGCTCAGGCCGTGCTTTTGGAACTCGGCGGAGACCTCTTCCATGGCGGGGACGGCGACCTCGCTGATGAAATCGAGGGCCCCCTGCTTCCTGGGGTGGGAGATGACCGTCTCGAGGCGCACCTGCCAGGGGACGCTGGCTCCCCGGATCTGGACGTTGTACGGGGTGTCGAGGCTCAGGCGGCGGTACCCCTCGAGGCGCAGCGCCTTCAGGAGCCCGTAGCAGACGAAGAGCATGATGAGGGTGAAGGGGAGGGCCGCGGTGATGGAGG
>JBFHXN010000414.1:0-2978 GCA_041598955.1 Desulfuromonadales bacterium
CCTCCTCAGGCGGGGCGGCCCTCTTTTTGAGGTCGTCGATGGCGACCTCGAGGTGGAAGCGGATGCCTCGCCAGAGATCGGCGAAACGGGCAAGGGCCTCCTGGTGGAGCTCCCCGTGGCGCCGGACCAGCGGGTGCGCTCCGGGGTCGGTCGGCAGGAGTTCCTCGACCAGGAGCCGGGGGGGGATGCCGACGCGGACCAGGAGGCGGTTCCAGAGCTGCCGGGCCAGGCTCGCTGAGGAGCCCTCGTCGGCCGGGGCGGTGGGCCGTTCGGGGAGCTGGACAGCCGCCTCCCGGCAATGGCGGGAGAGGGCTGCCAGGATCGAGGCGATTGGTTTGCGGCGGGGGGAGAGGTTCCGGATCTCCTTGTCGATCCCGGGGCGAAGCTTGCGGTTGATCCAGACGAGCTGCCCCTCGATCTCGGTGATCAGACGGGAGGGTTCGATCTCTTCATCGGACTGCTGGAAAAGGGCAGCCAGGCGCTCCCGGCTCTTCTCCAGCCCCTCGCCGACCCGGGCGCATTCCTCCTCCAGCCCCTTTCTGATCTCCTCCATGCGGGGCTTCACCCCCTCGAGCTCCTTGCGGACGGCGGTCTCGAAGTCCGTGAAGAAGCTCTCCGCGGGGCTCTCCGTCTTGGGAGGAGGAGGGGTTTGCTCCGGGTCCTGGTGATTTTCGGTCATGGCCGTCGAAACTCCATGGCGGAGGTGAGGGGGCTCCTCCCCGGCAGAAGCCGGAGGGGCCCGGGACTCATTGTAGGTCCTCCCTGCGGGTTCGGCAAGGGGAAACCCGGAGGGATCACAGCCACTTCCTTCGCCGGAAGAAGAGGTACATGCCGGCGGCGACGCCCACCATGGCGAGCCAGAGCAGGGGGTAGCTCCACCTCCAGTGGAGCTCGGGCATGAAATCGAAATTCATGCCGTAGATCCCCGCCATGAAGGTGAGGGGGATGAAGATGGTGGCGGTGAGGGTGAGAACCTTCATCACCTCGTTCATCCGGTTGCTCACGCTGGAGAGGTGGAGGTCGAGGAGTCCGGCGACGAGATCCCGGTAGGTTTCCACCGTGTCGACCACCTGGATGGTGTGGTCGTAGAGGTCCCGGAGGAAGACGTCCGTCTCCGGGCGCACCAGCGCCGACTCCTCCCGCTGCAGGGCGCTGATCACCTCGCGCAGGGGCCAGACCGACCGGCGCAGCAGGATCATCTCCCGTTTGAGGTTGTGGATGCGGTGGAGGATGTCCGGTGAGGGGCTGGCGACCAGTTCCTCCTCCAGAAGTTCGATCCGGTCCCCGATCTTCTCCAGGAGCACGAAGTAGCTGTCGACGACGGCGTCCAGGAGGGCATAGGCGAGGTAGTCGGCCCCCATGCGTCGGATGCGCCCCTTGCCGTGGCGGATGCGCTCGCGCACCGGTTCGAAGACGTCCCCCTCCTTTTCCTGGAAGGAGATGACGTGGCGGGGTCCGAGAATCAGACCCACCTGCTCGGTGCGGACCTCGGCCGTCTCCTCGTCGAAGTGGAGCATCTTCAGGACCAGGAAGAGATACTCCTCGTAGGCCTCGAGCTTGGGGCGCTGGTCGGTGTGGAGGATGTCTTCGAGCACCAGGGGGTGGAGGCCGTAGCACCCCCCCAGGGCCTCGATCACCTCCACCTGGTGCAGGCCGTCGAGGTTGATCCAGCTGACCGTCGGGGTCTCCCGGAGGGGGCAGCAGCGGGAGGCCTCCCCGGCGGGGAGATCCCTCTCCTGGAGGGTCTCGGCGTCGTAGTCGATCACCCGCAGCCGGACGGTCTCGATTTTTCGCTCACCCAGATGGACCAGGGTGCCGGGGGCGGCGCCGACGGTCTTGCGGTGCTTTTTCACGTGCTTGCGGGGCATGTCAAAACTCCTTGGGGCGCTGTGCCTCCCGGTTCCGCCGAAAGGCTCATCCCTTCTGGTATAGTCCACTAGGAATAATAACGGAATCGTCGGCGATTTCGATGGGAAAGGGCCCTGGCGAAGGAGAAAATCCATGGACGGCAAGATCCGGCTCGGCATCTCCTCCTGCCTGCTCGGGGAGCAGGTGCGCTACGATGGAGGGCACAAGCTCGACCGGTTTCTGGTCGGGACCCTCGGTCCCTTCGTGGAGTGGGTCCCCGTGTGCCCGGAGGTCGAGATGGGGCTGCCGACTCCCCGGGAGGCCCTGCGCCTGGTGGGGGATGCCGACCACCCGAGGCTGGTCACCTCCCGCGGCGGAGAGGATCTCACGGAGCGGATGACCTCCTGGGCCGAGCGCCGGGTGGGGGAGCTTTCAAAAGAGGATCTCTGCGGATTCGTCTTCAAGAGCCGCTCCCCCTCGAGCGGCATGGAGCGGGTCAAGCTCTACGATCGCCACGGGGTGCCGGTCAAGGGAGGGGTGGGGCTCTTCGCCCGCGTCTTCATGGAGCGCTTCCCCCTGCTGCCAGTGGAGGAGGACGGCCGGCTTCACGACCCGAAGTTGAGGGAGACCTTCATCGAGGCGATCTTCACCCTGAAGCGATTCCGGGAACTTCTGGAGACGGAGAGGACCGCCGGGGGGCTGGTCGCCTTCCACTCCCGCCACAAGCTGCTGCTGATGGCCCACAGCCCCGAGGTCTACCGGGCGGCGGGAAAGCTCGTGGCCGCAGCGGGGAGTCTGGAGGCCGACGATCTCTTCGCCCGCTACGAGGCCCTTCTGCTCAAGGGGGTCCGCACCCCCACCACGGTGAAAAAGAACGTCAACGTCCTGCAGCACCTGCTCGGCTACTTCAAGAGGCAGCTCTCCACCGACGAGAAGAGCGAGACTCTCGAGATCATCGATCGCTACCACAGGGGGCTCGTCCCCCTGGTGGTCCCCGTGACTCTCGTCAATCACTTCGTGCGCAAGTACGACCAGCCCTATCTTCGGGAGCAGGTCTACCTCAACCCCCATCCCGTGGAGCTGCAGTTGCGCAACCATGTCTGAGGACTGACCGGGCCGGGCCTGGCCCA
>JBFHXN010000415.1:0-2969 GCA_041598955.1 Desulfuromonadales bacterium
AGGTGCTCCCGGCCGCCGAAGCAGTCCATCAGGTCGATGGCGCTCGTCCCCGCGTCGAGAAGTTCGACCCCCTCGGGAATCCCGCGCCCCTCGAGCTCCTCCAGAACGGCGAAACCGAAGCCGTCGTCCTGACGCAGGAGGTTGCCCACCCCCATCACCAGCACGGGAGCGCGGCCTGATGAAGCGTCAGGGAGCATCACTCGGCCCCGACCACGAAGCGCCCGAGGTCCTCACCCTTGGGGGTGACGACGTGGACGGCGCAGGAGAGGCAGGGATCGTAGGAGCGCACGATGCGCACCAGCTCGAAGGGGTTGCGCTGGTCCTTGACCCGGGTGCCGATGAGGGACTGCTCGATGGGGCCGGGCTGCCCCTTGGCGTCCATGGGGCCGGCGTTCCAGGTGGTGGGGACCACCGCCTGGTAATTCTTCACCTTCCCCCCCTCGACCACGACCCAGTGCCCCAGAGCGCCCCGCGGGGCCTCGTGCAGGCCCATGCCGCGGTTGGTGACCTCCAGGGGAAAGTCGGTGAAGGTCGGCTGCCCCGGCTTGAGCTCCAGGACCCACTTCTTGAGCTGCTCGGCGACCAGCTTGGTCTCGATGGCCCGGGCGGCGTGGCGGCCCAGGACGGAAAAGAGGGCCTCGGGGGAGGCCTTGAACTCCCGCAGCACCCCGTTGACCTGCCCCTGCACCTTCTGGTCGCCCGCGGCGTAGGCGGCGAGCATCCGGGCCAGGGGACCGACCTCCAGGACCTCTCCGGCGTAGCGGGGGGACTTCACCCAGCTGTAGGCACCGGCCTTGTTGCGGTCGGGGGTGGTGGCGCCGTCGTAGGGGTGCAGGGCGCCATGGTTGACGTACCAGCTGTTCTCCACCTCTTCGGTGATCTTGGTCGGGTCAACGCGGCGCAGCTTGAGGTCGGCCTTGACGATCCCCTGGGGGAAGTGGCGGCGGCGCTTGGTGAGATCGGGGTCGGTGTCGAGATCGAAGACGCCGAAGGAGAGGAACTGCTTGCACCCCGCCCCGATGCCGAAGTAGTCGCTGTAGCGCTTGGCCACCATCAGCACGTCGGGGAGGTAGCGGTTGTCGATGAACTCGATGAGCTGCTCGACCTTCCAGAGAAAGTTGGCGATCTTGTCGATGGTCGGCTCTGCGGTGACCCCGCCGGCGACGATCGACATGTTGTGGGGCATCTTGCCGCCGAAGACCGCCACCGCCTCGTGGGCGAGCCTCCGCAGGTTGAGGGCCTCCACGTAGTGGGCCACCGCCAGCTGGTTCTCGGCCTTGGAGAGGCGATAATCCCCCTCGTAGCGGGGAACGAAGGGCCCCAGGTGCCCCCGGGCGATGAACTCCTTCACCTTCTTCAGGGCCGGGTCCCCACCCTGGTAGTCGGCCACGGCGGTGACGTCGACATAGTCGAGGGCGGCGAGCTGGTAGAAGTGGAGGATGTGGGACTGGATGAAGTTGGCCCCCTGGATGAGGTTGCGCAGGATTCGGCCGTTGTCGGTGATGGCCCCGTTGACGCCGTAGACCTCGTCGAGGGCGTAGGCGGCCGTGAGGCCGTGGGAGGTGGGGCAGACGCCGCAGATGCGCTGCATGATGCGGGAGGCGTCCCGGGGATCGCGCCCCTGGAGGATGTTCTCCAGGCCCCGGTACATCATCCCGGAGCTGCGGGCTTCCTTCACCACCCCGCCCTCGACCACCGCTTCGATCTTCAGGTGGCCTTCGATACGGGAAATCGGGTCGATTACGATTTTTGCCATAAACCTCTCTCCTGGAAATTTAATCCGGGATGTCCCGGCCGGGCGAACCCGAAGCTATATGTGGGTTCCATTGGGCATACGGCCGCACCCATACGGCAAGTTGCGTGCCCTTCTATCCACCGGATTCAAAGAACCCCTCATTCCGGGCCGTTAGTCCGCCAGGTGTATACATCTGACCCAGGGGGGAAATGGCGGCGTTTTGGACAGAAGGAAACAGATTGTTACCTTCTGTCCCGGGCATGTGGATAGGAAACGCTCCAGGCGGGCCAGTAAGGAAAAAATGCCTCGCGTTGCTTCAGTCCCAAAGACTGCTCCGTCCCACCCCCCCCTTCGCTGAGGAGTGGCAATTCAAAAAATGCGGCCTATAGTTAAGTCACACTATTCCAAAACAACGAGAGGAGGTGAGACCATGAGACCCTTCGCGCTGATCATCGGAGCTCTCTTTCTGCTGACCGCCTGCGCCACGACGCCACCAAAAGAAAACAAATACGAGGCGACCTGCCGCACCCACGCCAGAACGGTGACCTTCAGCGGTTCGCCGGACGAGAACATCCCCTTCCTGGAGTGCATGAAGATGAAGGGGGCCCACGAAGTCGAAGTGACGGAAACCATGGAATGACCCGATGACGACATCGGGGGGGGATGAGCCTTTCGGCGATTTCCCCAACACAAAAGGACCGGCTGAGTCAGCCGGTCCTTTTGTGTTCGAGCCCTATGGGCGGGTGCTGCCCGATGATCAGAGAATCATGGAGGCGAGACCGTATCCGACCAGGCAGGCGGTGACCACCCCGATGAGGCCGGGCACCATGAAGCTGTGGTTGAAGTAGTACTTGCCGATCCGGGTGGTGCCGGTGATGTCGAAGTTGACGGTGGCGATGTCGGAGGGGTAGTTGGGGATGAAAAAGTAGCCGTAGGAGGAGGGCATGATGCCGATCAGCAGCGCCGGCGGCAGACCCAGGCCCAGACCCACGGGGAGCATCATGCGGCAGGTGGCCGCCTGGCTGTTGATGACCACCGAGACGATGAACATGGCCAGGGCGAAGCTCCAGGGGTACTCGGTGACCATGGCCGTGATGCCGGTCTTGAAGCTCGGCATGGCGTACTGGAAATAGGTGTCGCTCATCCAGGCGATGCCGAAGATGGCGATGGCGGCCACCATCCCCGACTTGAAGACGACCCCGTCGGGAACCTTCGCCGAGTGGGTCCTGGTCGC
>JBFHXN010000416.1:0-2959 GCA_041598955.1 Desulfuromonadales bacterium
CAGTCAGATGAACATCATCGCCAGCGACGACGTCAAGGGAAGTTTGAGCCTTCGCCTGATCGACGTTCCCTGGGACCAGGCTCTCGATATCGTTCTGGACATCAACGGTCTGGGAAAGCTGCAATCGGACAACGTGATCCGAATCCTCCCCAAAGATAAAATTCGGGAGCTTGAAAAGGCTGAATTTACAGCCGAAAAGACCAAGCGGGATCTCGAGCCTCTGGTTACGAAGGTCATGCCCATCAGCTACAGCGACCTCGGAAATATCACCGATCCCATCAAGGAGATTCTTAGCGAGAGAGGCAAGCTGACCCCGGACGCGAGGAACAAGCAGATCATCGTCACCGATGTCCCTTCCGTTCTTGCGGAGGTACAACGACTGGTGTCCATCCTCGACACCCCGGAGCGGCAGGTCATGATCGAGGCCCGGATCGTGGAGGCTGATTCCACCTTCAGCCACGACCTCGGCGTCAACTGGGGGATCAGCTACAATGACGCCTCGGCAGGGGCCAACGAACTGGGGAATGCCAGTGTCGGGCTGGGTGGATCATTCCTTCTGCCTGCTCCGGCAACTGGGTCGGTTACGGGGCAGGCCGGTCTCGCCTCCGATCTTCTCTTCGGGCGGCTGGGGATCGACAAGACCATTCTGGACCTTCGGATCTCTGCATTGGAGACGGCCGGACGGGGCAAGGTCATCTCCTCCCCTCGTGTCACCACCCTGAATGGGGAAAAGGCCCTGATCAAACAGGGAACCGCGATCCCCTATGTGACCGTCAGTGACGCAGGTCCCACCACGGAGTTCATTGATGCCGTTCTCTCCCTGGAGGTGACCCCGGTCATCAATCCTGACGGATCTGTGATTCTGGACGTCAAGGCCACCAACAGCAGCCCCGGTTCCACCGTTTCGACCGGGGTGGGGGGCAGCGCTCCCTCCATCGACACCAAGGAGGCCAAGACAAAACTCCTGGTGAAGGACGGCGAGACCACTGTGATTGGCGGAATTTTTGTCGAAAATGAAGACCAGGGAATCGCAGGTGTTCCAATCCTGATGCATATCCCGATCCTGGGCCATCTTTTCAAATCGACCACCAAGACTAGGTCCCGCAATGAACTGCTGATCTTCATTACGCCTCGCATTCTGAAACACTAAGCCCTTCCGGGGGCGGAGATTGAACGTGAAAAGGACAGGTCTACCGCCTGTCCTTTTCTTTCACAGACGACCGGAAACGGACCAATGCCACTACGCTTTCTTACCGCCGGAGAATCCCACGGACCGGCCCTGACCGCCATCCTGGAAGGGATTCCGGCCAACCTTCCCCTTTCCGAGGAGGATCTGGATCGGCATCTCGCACGCCGGCAGCTCGGTTACGGCAGGGGAGGGCGGATGCAGATCGAGAAGGACCGGGTCGCCTTTCTCTCCGGGGTGCGCTGGGGAAAGACCCTCGGTTCTCCTTTGACGTTGCAGGTCACGAACCGCGATTGGGCCAACTGGGAGAAGAAGATGTCCCCCAGCGCTGCCGACCGCATCGAGGGGATGGCCGTCACCCAGCCCCGCCCCGGCCATGCCGATCTCTCCGGCGCCATCAAGTACAGGCAGGAGGATGTGCGCAACATCCTGGAGCGCTCGAGTGCCCGGGAGACGGCTGCCCGGGTGGCTGTGGGCGCGGTCTGCCGCCGGCTTTTGAACGAGCTGGAGATCGAAATCGGCTGCTACGTGACGGAGATCGGCGGCGTGGTTGCGGTAAAGGGGCCTACCGGGGCGGCCGAGCGTTTTGTCGCCGCCGAGCGCTCCCCCTGCCGGACCTATGACCCCGAAGCAGAGAAGGCCATGATGGCGGCCATCGACGGAGCCAAGGAAGCCGGGGATTCCCTGGGGGGGGTGGTCGAGGTGGTGGTGCTGAATCTCCCCGTCGGTCTTGGGAGCCACGTGCACTGGGATCGGCGGCTGGATGGCCGTCTGGCCTCCGCCGTCATGAGCATCCAGGCCTTCAAGGGGGTCGAGGTGGGCCTTGGCTTCGAGGGGGCCCGCCGCCCCGGCTCTAAGGTCCACGACCAGATTTTTCTTGAAGAGAACGGCGTTCGACGCTCGACCAACAACGCCGGGGGCCTGGAGGGTGGGATGACCAACGGGGAGCCCCTCGTCGTGCGGGGTGCCATGAAGCCGATCCCCACCCTTTACTCCCCCCTTGCCACCTTTGACCTCGCCAGCCGCGCCCCCGTCAAGGCGACGGTGGAGCGCTCCGACGTCTGCGCCGTGCCAGCCGCGGCCGTGGTGGCCGAAGCGGCCGTGGCCATCGAGGTGGCCTCCGCCCTGCTCGAGAAGTTTGGCGGAGACTCCCTGGAAGAACTCCGGGAGCGGGTGGAGAGTTGGCGGCTTCATGTGCGGGAGTTCTGAGCTGGCCAACATCGTGCTCGTGGGGTTCATGGGGGCGGGCAAAACCACCGTCGGACGTGCTCTCGCCAGGCTTACCGGGCGCCGCTTCCTGGATCTCGACGCAAGGATCGTCCGGCAGGCCGGTCGCAGCATCGAGACCATCTTCGCATCCGAGGGGGAGGACTTTTTCCGTCGCCTTGAGACCGAAGCACTGGCCTCCCTGGTATCCGAGAAGGGGATGGTCCTGGCCACCGGCGGAGGGATCGTCGTCCGTGAGGAGAACTGGCCCCTTCTGCGGAGCCTGGGGAAGGTCATCTACCTGAAGACCCGGCCCGAAACCCTTCGTGAGCGGCTGGGGGATGGAGCCGGGCGCCCCCTGGCCCGATCCGGTTCGGGATGGGAGGGGGTGGAGGCTCTGCTGGAAAAGCGGCTCCCCCTCTACGCCCAGGCCGACCTCGTTGTCGATACCGATGCGTCGCCTCCGGAGGAGGTGGCCCGCTCCATTTGGAGGCAGTTGGAAGAGGTGGTTCAGTGATGCCCGAAAAGCTCCATGTCGGTCTTTCCGAGCGCAGCTACCCCATCTGG
>JBFHXN010000417.1:0-2955 GCA_041598955.1 Desulfuromonadales bacterium
ATCCGCGCCACCGACATCAAGTTCCGGGTCCAGACCCTGGCCAGCCGCCTGGCGACCTATTCGGGAAACTGGGACCGCACCCTGCGCCTGATGGACGAGGGGAAGTGGCACCGCCCCAAGTCCCGCCCCGGCTCCGCAGCGGCTCCCCCCCCGGCGGACAAATCACCCCAGGCAGGGGGGAGCGAACTCGACCGGGTGCACAGTGAACTGGAGAGCGCCTACCGCGGTTCCGGGGGGAAGACCCCCGACCGGCGGCAGGTGGAGGCCCTGCTCGAGAAGCAGCGGGAGAAGATTCGAGAGAAGTTCGGCGACCGCCCCGTGGAATTTCACGTGGTGACCGAAGACGGCAAGCCCAAGATCAAGGTCCGGGCCAAGAAGTAGGAGCATCGATGGCCGAAAAGACAAGCAAAACGGCCCTGGTCCTTGCCGGCGGGGGAATCATGGGGGCGGCCTACGAAATCGGCTGCCTCTCGGCCCTGGAGCGCCTCTTCGGGGAAGATCACTCCACCACCCGCTTCGACATCTACGTCGGCATCAGCGCCGGCTCGGTCATCGCCACCCTCACCGCCAACCGCATCCACCCCCACGTGCTTTTCAGCTCCATCGCCAACGACGAGCGACGGGTCTTCAATTGGCGCCGAAAGGACATCTACCGCATCGACGGCCGGGAGATCTTCTCCTCCTGCTGCTCGGTGGTGCGAAACCTCTTCCATATCCTGCGCAGCTACCGGGAGAAGAAATGGAAGCTGCGCTTCGGAGACCTTCTCCACATCCTCCAGGAGCAGTTCCCCGCCGGTCTCTTCTCCCTGGAGCCCCTGCAGAACTATCTCTGCCGCTCCTTCGCCCACGAAAAGATCATCGACGACTTCAACCTCATCGAGCCCGAGCTCTACATCCCCGCCTACGATCTCGACAAGGGGGAGAGGGTGGTCTTCGGCACCGAGGGCTTCCGGGGGATGCACATCTGCCACGCGATCACCGCCTCCTGCGCCATCCCCTACTTTTTCCGCCCCCACAAGATCGACGGGCACCACTACATCGACGGCTCCACGGGCCGGGTGAGCCATATCGACGTCGCCCTGGAGAGGGGTGCCAAGCTGATCGTGGTCATCAACCCCCGGGTGCCGATGCACAACGACCTGGAGAAGTTCTGCCTCCCCTCCCTCTCCTTCGGACGCTGCTCGAGCATCGCCGAGCTGGGGATCTCCTACGCCTGGGAACAGTCCCAGCGCATCGAGAACAAGGAGAAGCTCGATCTCGCCCTGGAGCTCTACCGCCTGCGCCACCCCGAGGTCGACATCGTCGTCATCGAGCCCGGCCCGGAGGAGTCCCTCCTTTTCTTCCAGGGGCCGATGAGCAACGAGGCCCGCCACCACACCATGACCTACGGCTACCACCTGACCCTCTCCCAGCTCAGGGCCGGCTTCGAGGAGTACCGGGAGATCTTCGCCCGGCACGGCATCGCCGTCACCGCCGAGCATCTCGAAGCCCCGCCCCCCGGTGAAGAGTCCCCGCCGGCAGCCTCGGCCTGACCTTCCTCCGACCCTCGGGGGCCGGCGGGCAATCCATCGGAACACCGGAAGGGAAGGCGCCATGCGCATCGCTCTCGCCACCCTGCATGTCCGCCCCTCGGCCCAGGCGACCCCCTTGGCCGCGGGTTTCCTGGCCGCGGCCCTCCCCCCCGGGGAGCGCCGGGAACTCGCCCTGATCGACCTCTTCCCCGAGCAGAGCGACGGAGAGATGGTCGCCCGCCTCACCGCATCCAACCCCGACCTGATCGCCTTCTCCCTCTACAGCTGGAGCCGCACCCGCCTTCTCGCCCTGGCCCGGAGGCTGCGCACCGAACACCCCTCCACGATCCTCGTGGCCGGAGGCCCCGAGGCGAGCGCCGACCCCCTGGGAGTCCTCTCGGAGGGGGGCCTCTCCGGGGTCATCCGCGGCGAGGGGGAGGAAACCTTCCGGGCATTGCTGGAGCCCCTCCGGCAGGGGAGCGACCCCTCGGGCCTGCCCGGCCTGACCTGGCAGGGCACGGACGGACCGGTGACGGGCCCCGACCGGCCTCCCGCGGAGGACCTCGAGGCGCTCCCCTCCCCCTGGATCGAGAGGGTCCTGCTCCCCCCCGCGGAGGGTGGGGTCCTCTGGGAAATCGCCAGGGGGTGCCCCTTCGGCTGCGACTTCTGCTTCGACGGCCGGGGGAGCCGCGGGGTGCGCCATTTCTCCCAGAAACGCCTGAGCGCCGAGCTCGATCTCTTCGTGCGGGCCGGGGTCAGCCAGGTCTGGGTTCTCGACTCCACCTTCAACCATCCGCCGGAGCGGGGCAAGACCCTGCTTCGCCTCCTCGCCCGCAAGGCCCCCCATCTGCACTACCATCTCGAGGCCAAGGCCGATTTTCTCGACCGGGAGACGGCGCGCCTTCTCTCCCGCCTCGACTGCTCGGTGCAGATCGGGCTCCAGTCGGCCCGGCCGGAGGTGCTACGCAGGGTCCACCGCCAGCTCGACCCCGCCGATTTCGCCCGCAAGACCCATCTGATGGCCTCGGAGGGGGTCGCCTACGGCTTCGATCTCATCTACGGCCTCCCCGGCGACGACCACCGGGGGTTCGAGGGGAGCCTGGAGTTTGCCCTGGGGCTCTCACCCAACCACCTCGACCTCTTCCGCCTCGCCGTCCTTCCGGGAACCCCCCTGCACCGCCAAAGCGCCTCCCTCGGCATGAAGGCCCAGAAGGCTCCCCCCTACGAACTCCTTTCCGCCCCCGGCTATCCCGCCGAGGAGCTCGAGCGGAGCCGGCGGCTCTCCGAGGCCACCGACCTTTTCTACAACCGCGGCCGGGCCGTCGCCTTCTTCCCTGCGCTGCTCAAGGCTTCGGGCCTGTCCGCGGTCCCCTTCCTGGAGGCCTTCGCCCACTGGGCCGAGGCCGAAGGGGCCCTATCCCCGAAGGAGGAGAAACCTCTCCCC
>JBFHXN010000418.1:0-2949 GCA_041598955.1 Desulfuromonadales bacterium
CAGCCGTGGAGCTTGAGGGATTTTTCCCGGTAGTTCTCCCCGGCGGCCTGGTCGGCCTTGAGGCGGCGCACCAGGGCGTCGATCTCCTCCTGGGATTTGGCCGCCTTCGGCTGCACGGGCCCTCGGCGCCCCTTCTGCCCGAAGCGGCTGCTCATCGCCCCTCCCTCCCCTGCAGAAGGGCCATCCCCTCGGCCTGCAACTCGGCCGGCAGGCCGGGGTGGGCCAGGGCCCTCTCGAGCAGGGGGAGCCCTTCCCGCTTCCAGCCCTTGGCCAGGTAGACCTGGGCGATGCGCATCGGCCAGCGGGCATTGTCCGGCTCCTGCCGCAGGGCTCCCTTGAAGGCCTCCAGGGCCCGGTCAAGGGAGGTGCCGTGGCGGAGCCAGAATTCGGCCAGAAGGGTGTTGGCCCCTCCCCCGCAGCCCGGGGTGGAGAGGCGGGCGAGCAGGCCCTGGGCCTCGTCGAGCCTCCCCGCCGCTTCGTAGAGCCCGGCGACCAGAAGAAAGACCTCCCCGTCCCTGCTGCCTGCGGCCATGGCCTTCTCGGCATGCCCCAGCGCTCCCTCGCGATCCCCTTGCCTGGCCGCCAGAAGAGCGAGCCTCCCTTGGCAGAAGGCTGGAGCGGCTCCCTGCTCCAGAAGCTTTTCCAGACGCTCCCGAACCCCTTCCAGAAGCCCCGCCGTCATTTCCAGATCGACCAGGGTTTCCAGGGCCGGCTGGTGGCCGGGATTGATCCCCAGGGCCCTTTCGAGCTCCTCCCTGGCTTCTTCCGTCTCCCCCCGCCGGGCCAGCAGGGCCCCTCGCTCGAAGTGAAAGAGATCGTCGCGCTCGGCCCGGGGAATGCCCTCCAGAAGATCGAGAGCCTCCTGCTCCCGTCCTTCGTGGGCCTGCAGCAGGACCTGCCGGAAAGCGGCCGGGGCCTGGAGGCAGCGCGCAGCCAGTTCGGGGGGATAGGCCGCCAGGAGCAGCTCGAGGTGCTCCTGCTCTTCGAGGTCCACGCCCCCCGACTGCGCCCCGACTTCGGATTCCGGGCCGCAGGAGCTTCCACAGGAGGGCCCGCAGCCGTGGGCCGCCGCAGGGGGCGCCTCAGGCTGCTCGGCCTTCCGGGGGGGGCTCGGTGGAGAGGGCCGGGCCCCGGCCCCGGCCCGGGCCTGTTCGACCTTTTCGCGAAGCTCTGCGCTTCGGGCTTGCCCGGAGGCCAGGGAAAAATGTTCCAGGGCCCGGGCCAGGTTACCCGAGCGCAGGCATCCTTCCCCCTCGGAGAGGTTGAGCCGGGCCAGGTGGTCCCCGGCCGAGGTCTCCAGCCCCTCGAGCTCCTCCCGGGCGGCGGCTTCGAGTCCTTCCTTCCCAACCCCCTCGGCCAGGGCAAGAAGGTCGGCCCAGCGCTGCTGATCGTGGTAACGCCGGGCGGCGGCCAGGGGATCGGTCGGGCCGAACAATCGCTTGAAGAGGCTCATCGTTTCAGTCTTTCGAAGGAAAGGGCCCGGTGGGGCCCGCTAGCGGCGAAGGGCTTGCCCCGTGGCACGGTCGGTGTTGCGGATATGCTGGATGATCCAGTCGAGGACGGTTTTGTTGGTCTTGGTCAGCAGGTCCATGCCGGCCCCCTGGTCGGCGAGGATCTGCTGAAGCCCGGAGAGCTTCTGCCGGAAGGTCTGGTGCTCCCGGCGGTGCTCATCGAGGCCGGCATATCCCTGCTCGCGCATCCAGGCCTCCTCGGTGATGAAATGGTAGTCGACGTACTCCTCGAGAAAAGTGAGGAGTTTGCCCACCTCGGAGCGCCCCTGCCCCTGCTTGCAGGCATCGAGGAGCTTGCCGAAGCGGCTGAAGAGCTCCTGGTGCTGCCGGTCGATTTCCGGCACGCCGAGCGCCAGAGTCTGATCCCAGAGATTGGCCATCTTGTCCCTCCCGGTCGGTTGTCCCGCAGGGGTCCCACTATACCGGAAAAAGAGGCGGTGCGGAAGGCTGTTGACGTCCCGATGGGCAAGGGTGTATTAAACAGGGCCTTGCCCCGGGGCCCCGAGGGGGACCCACCTCGGGGAACGGTGATCCGGCGTGGGGGGTGACTGACCCGCTTCCCCCGGACCGATCAGAAATAGCCGGATGCAGAGGCCCCGAAATCCGGAACGATGAGGCACCAGGAGCAGTGCACATATCACCAGGGATGAGGGAAACGCCGCGGACGGACGTTTCTCGTCAGCCCTTCACCAGGAGAACGCCATGTCCCAGTCCCCCGCCCAGTTCAAGGATGTCACCGTCACCTGCAAGGCCAACCTCTACTTCGACGGCCGGGTCGTCAGCCACGCCGTGACCTTCGCCGACGGCAGCCGCAAAACCCTCGGTCTGATCTACCCCGGCACCTACCTCTTCAACACCGAGGCCCCCGAGCGGATGGAAATCATCGCAGGAACCTGTCGCGCCAGAGTCGCCGGTACCGAGGCCTGGACACCCTACGGGTCCGGAAGCGCCTTCGACGTTCCGGGGCATTCCTCCTTCGAGATCGAGGTCGCCGAAGGGATCGCCGAGTATATCTGCTCCTTCAAGTGACGCGAAGGGGTCACGGCTCTCGGCAAAGTCCCCACCCCAGAGCCCCAAGGCCCGAGATGGATGAATTGAAAAGGGCAAGACCCTGCGGATTGAACGCCGCGGTCTTGCCCTTCTCTATTAATCGTGACTTTGGGGTTTCGTTTTTCTCGCCTCAGGGGGCTGCTGACTCGGGCAGGGGGACTTCAATCAGCAGCAGATGTTCGGTTCCTTCGGGGCGCTGAGGGAACTGCCCCTGAAATCGGGCCAGATCGTCCGCCCGGGAGAGATCGAGGCGGTGGACTCCCTGGCGCCCCGTGGCGTGGTAGAGCCAGGCCTCCCCCCCGGGCCCGGGGAGCAGGGCCACCACGTGATGATGGAGGCGCAGGTACCCGGGAAGGCGGGCGGGACGGCTGAGGCTTCCCAAATAGAG
>JBFHXN010000419.1:0-2945 GCA_041598955.1 Desulfuromonadales bacterium
AATTCCGGCTTCGGCCCCCGCGCGGAAAGGAGACCTATGCGGTTCAAGGACTACGACAATGGCGGATTCTACGACGAGATGTTCGACGAGCAGGGACAGCCCCGTCCCGGCACCGAGGCGGTGGTCGACCGCTTCAACGCCCTGCCGCTGGAGGAGTTGAAACGACGCCAGCAGGCGGCCGAGAAGACCCTGCTCCAGATGGGGATCACCTTCAGCGTCTACGGCGACGAGCAGGGAACCGAACGGATCTTCCCCTTCGACATCGTGCCGCGCATCATCCCGCACAACGAGTGGGGCGAGATCGAGGCAGGGCTCAAGCAGCGGGTGAAGGCCCTCAACATGTTCATCAACGACCTCTACCACGACCAGAAGATCCTCAAGGACCGCATCATCCCCGAGGAACTGGTCCGCTCCGCCAGCGGTTTCCGGCCTGAATGCATGGGGCTTCAGCCCCCCAACGGCGTCTGGTGCCACATCACCGGCACAGACCTGGTGCGGGGGGGGGACGGCAAATTCTACGTCCTCGAGGACAACCTGCGCTGCCCCTCGGGGGTCTCCTACGTGCTGGAGAACCGCGTGGTGATGAAGCGCAGCTTCCCCAAGGCCTTCGATGCCGCCAGGGTGGTCCCGGTCTCCGACTACCCCAACCGCCTCCTCGGGCTTCTCCAGAACCTGGCGCCGCCACGCCGGGAAAAACCGGTGGTGGCTGTCTGGTCGCCGGGCATCTACAACTCGGCCTATTTCGAGCACTCCTTTCTGGCCCAGCAGATGGGGATCGAACTGGTCGAGGGCCGGGACATGGTGGTGGTCGAGGACCGCGTCATGATGCGCACCACCAATGGCCTCAAGGCGGTCGACGTGCTCTACCGGCGCATCGACGACGACTTCATCGACCCCGAGGTGTTCCGTTCCGATTCCATGCTCGGCGTGCCCGGGCTGATGCGGGCCTACCGGGCCGGCCGGGTCGCCCTGGCCAACGCCCCGGGCACCGGGGTGGCCGACGACAAGGCGATCTATGCCTACGTCCCGGAGATGATCAGGTACTACCTCGGTGAGGACGCCATCCTCAACAACGTCGAGACCTACCTCTGCTGGCGGGAGAAGGATCTGCGGCACGTGCTCGCCAACCTCGACAAGCTGGTGGTCAAGAAGGTCGGCGAGTCGGGGGGATACGGCATGCTGGTCGGCCCCCATGCGAGCCAGAAGGAGCGGGACGAATACGCCCTGCAGGTCAGGGCCAACCCGCGCAACTACATCGCCCAGCCGACCCTGGCCCTCTCCAGGGTGCCGACCCTGGTCGACGACCATTTCGAGGGGCGCCATGTCGACCTGCGCCCCTATATCCTCTACGGCGAAGAGATTTACGTCATGCCCGGAGGGCTGACCCGGGTGGCACTGAAGAAGGGATCGCTGGTGGTCAACTCCAGCCAGGGCGGAGGGAGCAAGGACACCTGGGTGGTGGGAGCCTGCACCCTGCCGGAAGGAGGTGCCGCATGCTGAGCCGGGTCGCCGAATCGATCTACTGGATGGCGCGCTACATCGAGAGGGCCGAGAACGTGGCCCGGATCATGGACGCCAACTACCACATGATTCTCGATCTCCCCCTGGGGGTCGGAGAGCAGTGGGAGCCCCTGGTCGTCACCAGCGGGGACGAGGAGCTGTTCAAGGAGTATTACACCGAGTTCAACCAGGAGAATGTCGTCCAGTTTCTGACCTTCGACACCCGCAACCCCAACTCGATCCTCTCCTGCCTGCAGGCGGCCCGGGAGAACGCACGCTCGGTGCGCGAGTGGATCAGCTCCGAGATGTGGCAGCAGGTCAACACCTTCTACCTGATGCTCAAGGAGGCTTCGCGCAAGGGGGGCGGGATCGAGCTTCCCCACGAGTTCTTCGTCGAGATCATGATGGCCAGCCACCTCTTCGCCGGGCTCTCGGAGAACACCATGACCCACGGCGAGGGGTGGCAGTTCGCCCGGCTCGGCCGCATGCTGGAGCGGGCCGACAAGACCGCCCGCATCATCGACGTGAAATACTTCATCCTGCTCCCCTCGGTCGAGTACATCGGCACCCCCTTCGACCATATCCTCTGGGGGGCCATCCTGCGCTCGGCCAGCGCCTTCGAGATGTACCGCAAACGCAACGGACAGATCGTCCCGGACCGGATCATCGAGTTTCTGGTCCTCGACAACGAGTTCCCGAGGGCGATCCATCACTGCCTGATCATGGCCGAGCTCGCCCTGCGAAATATCTCCGGCACCGTGCGGGGCCGCTTCTCCAACCCGGCCGAGAAGAGCCTCGGCCGCCTGCTGGCCGATTTCGACTACACCCAGGTCGAGGAGATCAAGTCGATCGGCCTGCACGAATTCATCGACAATACCCAGACCCGGCTCAACCAGATCGGTGCTGCGGTGTCCGAAACCTTCTTCGCCATCCCGGCGGTCCCGGCGCAAACCCAGACCCAGGCCCTGGAGTGACCTCATCCCCCTGACGGGCCTTCGCCGAACGCCCCCCCACTGCCCCACCGGGTTTTGGGTTTGCTTTGCCAAGAAGGACAAACAACGATGTCGATCCGCGTGGTCTGCAAGCACAACACCCGCTACAGCTTCGATCGCCCCGTCTCCCTGACCCCCCATGTGCTGCGGCTGCGCCCGGCACCCCATTCGCGGACACCGATCCGCTCCTATGCCCTGCGGATCACACCGGAGAAGCACTTCATCAACTGGCAGCAGGACCCCTTCGGCAACTACCTGGCGCGCCTGGTCTTCCCCGAGAAGACCCGGGAGCTGAAAATCGAAGTCGAGGTTGTGGCGGATATGACCGTCATCAATCCCTTCGATTTTTTCGTCGAGGAATCGGCCGAGAAAATCCCTTTCGTCTACGAACCCCAGCTGCGCAAGGAACTGGCTCCCTATTTCGAAATCGAAGAGAGCGGACCGCTCTTAACC
>JBFHXN010000420.1:0-2942 GCA_041598955.1 Desulfuromonadales bacterium
AGAAGGTCAAGGTCCCCTCCTTCAACGCCATCCACATGATGGCCGACTCGGGAGCCCGAGGCAGCGCCCAGCAGATCCGTCAGCTGGCCGGGATGCGCGGCCTGATGGCCAAGCCCTCCGGGGAGATCATCGAAACCCCCATCACCGCCAACTTCCGCGAGGGACTGACGGTGCTGCAGTACTTCATCTCCACCCACGGCGCCCGAAAGGGTCTGGCCGACACGGCGCTAAAGACCGCCAACTCGGGCTACCTGACCCGCCGCCTGGTCGATGTGGCTCAGGATGCCATCATCACCGAGTATGACTGTGACACCCTCGACGGCATCGAGATCTCTTCCCTGATCGAGGGGGGGGAGGTCATCGAGCCCCTCGGGGACCGTATCCTCGGTCGCGTCGCTCTGGAGGATGTTCTCGACCCGGTGACCGGCGAGGTTCTGGTGGAGGCCAACAACCAGATCGACGAGACCCTGATGAAGAAGGTCGAGGACGCCGGTATCGAGAAGGTCAAGATCCGGTCGGTGCTCACCTGCCAGAGCCGTCACGGCATCTGCACTTTGTGCTACGGGCGGGATCTGGCCCGCGGCCACATGGCAAATCTCGGTGAAGCGGTTGGCGTCATCGCCGCCCAATCGATCGGCGAGCCGGGCACCCAGTTGACCATGCGTACCTTCCACATCGGGGGTACGGCGTCGAGGCGAGCCGAGCAGACCTCGCTTGAGGCCCGCTTCGAAGGAGAGCTCAAGTTCATCAACGTCAACTCCGTTGTCGACAGCCACGGTTCTTACGTGGTCATGAACCGCAACGGCGAGATCGCCGTGGTTGACGAGACGGGTCGCGAGCGGGAGCGCTACGCCGTGGTCTACGGGGCCAAGCTTCGCATCGGCCCTGGCGGCAAGGTCAAGCCCGGTTCCATGCTCGCTGAGTGGGACCCGTACACCGTCCCCATCCTCACCGAGACTTCCGGGAAGGTGAAGTTCGGCGACATCATCGAGGGCTCGACCATGGAGGAGCAACTCGATGACGTGACCGGTCTTTCCCGGAAGGTGGTCATCGAGTCGAAGGCTGCCGACAAGCGCCCCCGCATCACCCTCAAGGACGAGGAGGGCAAGACGGTCAAGCTCCCCAACGGGGCGCCAGGACGCTACCTGCTGCCGGTGGGTGCCAATATCGTCGTTGCCGAGGACCAGATGGTCAGCGCCGGGGATGTCATCGCCAAGATACCCCGGGAAACAACCAAGACCAAGGACATCACCGGTGGTCTGCCCCGCGTCGCCGAACTCTTTGAGGCGCGAAAGCCGAAAGAGTTCGCGGTCATCTCCGAAATCGACGGGGTGGTCGCCTTCGGCAAGGATTCCAAGGGCAAGAGCAAGGTCATCGTCAACCCCGAGGTGGGCGAGGCCAAGGAATACCTCATCCCCAAGGGAAAGCACATCAGCGTTCACGAGGGGGACTACGTCAGGGCCGGCGAGGCACTGATGGACGGATCCAGCAACCCCCACGACATCCTGCGGGTGCTCGGCGAGAAGGAGTTGGCCAAGTATCTGGTCGACGAGGTGCAGGAGGTCTACCGCCTTCAGGGGGTCAAGATCAACGACAAGCATATCGAGGTGATTGTGCGCCAGATGCTGCGCCGGGTGCGCATCAAGGATGTTGGCGACACCAAGTTCCTTGTCGACGACCAGGTGGACCGCTGGGAGTTCGACGAGGAGAACCAGCGGGCGATGGCCAAGGATGGTCAGCCCGCTGTCGGCGAGCCGCTCATGCTCGGCATCACCAAGGCGTCTCTCTCCACCGAGTCGTTCATTTCAGCCGCCTCCTTCCAGGAGACCACCAAGGTACTCACCCAGGCGGCGATCGAGGGACGACTGGACGGCCTGCGTGGCCTCAAGGAGAACGTTATCATGGGCCGGCTGATCCCTGCCGGCACCGGGGTTGCCAAGTACCGTGGAGCCACCCTGCTCATCGAGGAACCGGAGGAGCTTCCTGAGGTTCCGGAGATGGAGGAAATCCTTGATGAGGACGAGGGGCCCGAAGGGGGCGACAGCGAAGAGACGGCACTCGCATAAGGCCTTGCGAGCCCTCTCCAAAAAAAGAATTCGGGCCGGAAAAATTGTCTTGACAAAGACAGGGTCGATTGATAATCTCAGCGGGTTTTTCCCCTGAGAAAAGTCAGAGTTTTCCTAGCTTTAAAAAGAGTCATAGCAATTTCGGGAGTAAGTCGATGCCGACGATCAATCAGTTGATTCGCAATGGACGAAAAACCAAGGAGAGCAAGTCGACGGCGCCGGCTCTTCGTGGGTGTCCCCAGAAGCGCGGGGTCTGTACCCGCGTCTACACCACGACTCCGAAGAAGCCGAACTCCGCGCTTCGCAAGGTTGCCCGCGTGCGCCTGACCAACGGCGTCGTGGTGACCTCCTATATCCCGGGGGTGGGGCACAACCTGCAGGAGCACTCCGTGGTGCTGATCCGTGGCGGCCGCGTCAAGGACCTTCCGGGTGTGCGCTATCACATTGTGCGCGGCACCCTCGACCTCGCCGGGGTCAAGGACCGGAAGCAGAGCCGTTCCAAGTACGGGGCCAAGCGGCCTAAATAACCCTCAGGTTTCGAGAGGACGTCATGCCGAGAAGAAGAGAGATCGCGAAACGGGTTATTCTTCCCGATCCCAAATACAATGATCGCGTTCTGGCCAAGTTCATGAACGTGCTGATGTTCGATGGCAAGAAGAGCACTGCCGAGGCGATCGTATACGGTGCCTTCGGTCTGGTGGCCTCCCGTTCCGGGCAGGACCCCCTGGAGGTCTTCCGCAAGGCGATGTCCAACGTTCGCCCGGTGCTCGAGGTCAAGTCCCGCCGCGTCGGCGGCTCGACCTACCAGGTGCCCGTGGAGGTTCGTTCCGAGCGTGGTGCCGCACTGGCGATCCGCTGGATCACTACTGCAGCCCG
>JBFHXN010000421.1:0-2941 GCA_041598955.1 Desulfuromonadales bacterium
AGGTCGGCGCCGGTGGGGTAGTTGTTGTAGGAGGCGTAGGCGCCGCCGAAGGCGTTGCGCAGGATGAGCAGGATGCGCGGAGTGCGCACGTCGACGATGGAGTCGAGCATTGAGCGGCCCGCCTGAACGATGCCGCGGGACTCCTGCTCCCGGCCGGGGAGGAAGCCGGTGGTGTCTTCCATGAAGATGATGGGGATGTTGTAGATGTTGCAGAAGCGCACGAAGCGGGCGATCTTCACCGCCGAGTCGCAGTCGATCTGCCCCGAGGACACCGCCGAGTTGTTGGCGACGAACCCGACCACATGCCCGCCGAGGCGTCCGAAGGCGGTGACCACTTCACGGGCCCGCTCCGGCTGAAGCTCGAAGTAGTCGCCATGGTCGCAGATCTGCTGTATGATGATGGAGACGTCGAAGGGGGTGTTGAAGCCCGTGGGGGAGTTGAAGGCCTTCTTCAGCAGGGTGTTGATCTCCCAGGTCTTGCGGTCGAGGGGATCGCTCGTCTCCTGGAAGGGGGCCATGACGCTGTTGTTGTCGGGGATGTAGGAGAGCAGCCGCATGGCGGTGCGCAGGGCGGCCACTTCGTCCCCCACGGTGAGGTCGGCCACGCCCGTTTTGCCGTGGACCTTGGGGCCACCGAGCTCCTCGGGGGTGATGTCCTCGCCGAGGACCGACTTGACCACCCCCGGCCCGGTGAGGCCGAAGAAGGTGTCGGAGGGCTGGATGACGAAGCTCCCCTGGCGGGGGAGGTAGCTGCCGCCGCCGGCGTTGAAGCCGAACATGCACATGATGGAGGGGACGACGCCGCTGATCTTGCGCAGGGCGGTGAAGGCCTCGGCGTAGCCGTCGAGGCCGCCGACCCCCGCCGGGACAAAGGCGCCGGCGCTGTCGTTCATGCCGATGACGGGAATCCCCTTCTCGCCGGCCATGGTGAAGAGCCGGGCCAGCTTGGAGCCGTTGGTGGCGTCCATGGAGCCGGCGCGCACGGTGAAGTCGTGCCCGTAGAGGGCCACGTCGCGCCCCCCGATGTTGAGGATGCCCGTGACCAGGGAGGCTCCGTCGAGATTCTTGCCCCAGTTCTGGAAGAGGATGTTGGGCTCCGTGTCGGTCAGGACGCGGATCCGCTCCCAGACGGTCATGCGCTTCTTGAAGTGCTGTTTTTCGATCTGGTCGATCTTGACCGACTTGACGGGACGCTGAATGAGGTCGTACCCCTCCTTCATCGCCTCCTCGTAGCCGCCGGTCTTGCCGGGGATCTCCCCGGGGATGGTGAATTCGACCTTCTCGGGTGGATCGAACGGATTTTTCAGGGAAGCCTTAACCACTTTCTTGGACATTGCGCGCATCCTTCTGGTGATTGGAGTTCAGCTCTGCCGTCCGGAGGCGACTCTTGCCGCCGGGCGGTCCGTCTGGAGAGGAGACAAGCCCACGAACATCGGAAAGCCTGGGGTTTACGACACGGACTGTTCGAAACTGCGGGGGCGGGGCGGGAGAAAAGCCTGGGCCGGGTGGTTCGGGCCGGCCCCGCCGGAGTGCCGCCGAAGCGCTTCCCGTCCTGACCCGGCATAGCCGACGCCTGGCTCTGGAAGCCAAAATAGAAAATGGTTTTAGACGGCAGGTTTATCGGAAATGGTGAAAATTGTCAATCATAATGTTTACCCTTGGTAAAAAGCTTTATTGATATTAAACCGCCAGCTGGGGCGGCCTTCCGCGAATTTCCATGCCTTTTCGACGGCTTGGCTCCCGCTCTGTTTTCAACTGCTGTTTTGCGCTTCTCGAACAGGCCCCCCGAGTTGACTTTTAAACGGCTATCCACTACCTTAACAGTCATCCTGCCCCGCAGGAATCCGCACCATGCGCCACCCCCATCCGTCATCCAAGGAACAGCCCCTTGCCTCCAGACAGCTTCGACTACCCTCTCGGCATCCGTCCCTGGCGCAACGACCGCAAGGACCGAGCCCGCCGGCAGACCGAGGGATATCTCTTTTCCCTGCTCGAAAACTCGGCCGACGCCTACCGCTTCTCCGCCATCGCTGGAGCCGCCAAGATCCCCGCCATCTTCCGCTCCTTCGCCCGGCTGCTGCCGGAGGAGGCCTTCCTCATCCTCGAGTACTACCAGGAAGAGGCCGAGACCGACCCCCCGTCCGAAGGGGAGGATCGCCCCGAGCCGACGGTCTTCTACTCCCCCTACCTGCCGACGGAGGAGCTGCTCGATCTGCTCGAGCCCTACCTCGACCGCCTGGTCCACGACGGTTTCGTCGGATTCGGTCTGGCCAACAACAGGGCCGGCTTCGAACTCTTCTGCTCCGAGGAGAAGGTCCTCACCTGCTTCACCGGCAACCACCTGCGGATGATGGATCTCTTCGCCCGCCACGACATCCCCTTTGACCCGCGGGTGAAGTTCCCCTCCGACTTCGGACACGACCACCTCTCCCTGCTCTGCCATCCCCGCACGGCCCTCCCCGCTCCCCTGTGCGACATGCCCGACGAGCAGCTCGACTACCTCCATTTCTGCGCCGAGCTGACCGAGGAGCTCGAGATGTATCCCGTGGAGGAGACCCTCTCCTTCTTCTTCTCCCAGAAGGAGCAGGACCTCATCGAGGAGCGCCTCTTCTCCGACGAGGCCTACGCCGACTTCGCCGATGACGACT
Organism: Desulfuromonadales bacterium; assembly: GCA_041598955.1. Classification (GTDB taxonomy): domain Bacteria; phylum Desulfobacterota; class Desulfuromonadia; order Desulfuromonadales; family JBFHXN01; genus JBFHXN01. The sequence goes on from JBFHXN010000421.1 coordinate 2,649, forward strand.
TCGGCGGGCTGCTCCTCGACTGGGACGACTTTGTCTGCGAATGCCAGGCCTCCTTCGAGGGGGATCTCTGGGAATACCGCCAGGGTCTGCGAATCCGCGACGCCATCCAGTTCGTCATCGACGGCATGCCGAAGCTTCTGCGGGAGAAGATCCTCGACATCGTGCGGGAGGGGGACGAGACCTTCCAGAAAAACCTCATCGATCGCCGCAAGCGCCTCGATCCTCCCGGGGAGCCCCGGACCAGCGCCGAGCGATTCTGGTATCACGGCATGGTGCGCAACCAGGGCGCCCCC
>JBFHXN010000422.1:0-2935 GCA_041598955.1 Desulfuromonadales bacterium
CGGTCGATGGGGAAGGTCGTTCCGGCGAGGGCCCCGGCCCCAAGAGGGAGCACGTTGAGGCGCCTGGCCACGTCGGCCATGCGGTCGGCGTCCCGGCGGAACATCTCGTAGTAGGCCAGCATGTGATGGGCGAAGAGGATCGGCTGGGCGGTCTGCAGGTGGGTGTATCCGGGCATGATGACGGCGAGGTTTTTCTCGGCCTGGGCGAGGAGCGACTCCTGCAGGGCGTCGAGGAAGGCGCCGATCTCCTTGAGCTCATCGCGCAGGTAGAGGCGCACGTCGAGGGCCACCTGGTCGTTGCGGCTGCGGGCGGTGTGGAGCTTTCCCCCCACGGGGCCGATGCGCTCGATGAGCCGCGCCTCGATGTTCATGTGGATGTCCTCGAGGGAGACCTTGAACTCGAAGTTCCCCGCCTCGATGTCGGCGAGGATCGCCTCGAGGCCGGCGACGATTTGTTCGGCCTCGGCGCCGGAGATGATCCCCTGGCGCGCGAGCATCCTGGCGTGGGCGATGGAGCCCTGGATGTCGTAGCGGTACATCCTCTTGTCGAAGTCGATGGAGGCGGTGAACTCCTCGACGAAGGTGTCGGTCGGCTGGGTGAAGCGGCCGGCCCAGGGTTTGTCACTCATGACGTCGTTTCCTCGCTCTTGGTCTGTGCGGTGATGGGTTGGATGAACAAAGGGATCAATGCGGACGGTTTTCGCCGGGGCCCTCCTCCCCCTCCGGCTCCTCCCCCGCGATGCGAACCCACCCCCCTTTCCCGTCGGGGCGAAAGATGGTGTGGACCTTCAGGGGGAAGCGCGTCGTTCGAGGGTCGAGTTCGTGAAAGAGGGGGAGGTTGAAGTAATAGAGCCGGCTTTCGGCGCCGAAGCGCAGCCGGCAGACGGGGAGCCCGCCGAAGTCGTCGGTGACGAACTCGGGGAAGTGCACGGGCCCCATCTTGTGGCTCTTGTGGATGACCACCGAGGAGTAGCCGAAGGTCTGCCCCGGATTGTCGCCGAGGCCCGTGGTCTCCGTCGAGACGTTGCAGAAGACCGTGACCGTGTCGCGCACCCCGGGGGTGTAGCTGAGATATTCGCCGTAGAAGCCGTTGACCACGTCGCGAAAGGCCGGGTGCTCGGGCTTGGGGTTGCACTCGAGCACCGCCAGCAGGTCGAGACGCTGGCGGGTCTGGAAGAAGAGCTGGTTGGCGTGCTCGATGATGGTGCTGATGTTCGACTGGTAGAGGTCCCGATAGACGTAGTCGAGGCAGATCAGCGCCATGAAGTTGAAGCCCGTCGGCCGGCAGCGGAAAAGAGGGAAGACCTTGCCCCGGTAGAGGTCGTGGAAGGGGTCGATGGTCTCCTCGCCGACGAAGGGGTGGCTCTTGGCCTGGAGGAAGACCCGCAGGTTGCCGTCGGCCTCCTTGACGGCCGCCACGCTCCAGTTGACGGGGACCTGGGCGATGTCGCCGGCGTCGAGGTCTTCGAGCACCGAGGCGAGGGCCTCGGCGTTGTCCGCCTCGTGGCGGCGCAGGAACTCGAGGTAACGGGTCAGCCGCACATGCTCCACCCCGAACAGGGTGACGGTGTTGGCGGGGAAGCGGCTCCGGATGAGCTCCAGGGCGTCCTCGACATGGTCGGCGGGCATGGCCGACTCGGGCAGGAGCAGGAAATGGAACTTCTTGAGGTTCCCTTCCCCCTGGGCCATCAGCTCAAGGATGGAGCGCAGCCGGGGCCACTGCTCCTCGGGGTCGCGCAGGCGGCAGGCGAAGTTCGACAGACCCAGGTGGTTGGGGACCTGGGCGACCATGCAGTGGAGGTGGTGCCCCTGGGGGAATTCGAGGGTGACGGTCTTCTCGACGATCTGGAACATGGCGTCGGCCCTCCCTCAGCCCTGGGGAGGCTCAAAGCCGCCGGGGATCTCGCTCTCGGCCGTGCGGCTCGGCGGCGCGCCGTTGCCCCAGCCGAGCCCGGGAAAGACCTTGGCGAGAATGTGGCGGGTGCCCGGGGGGGTGTCCATCTCCACCAGCAGCTCCTTGGGAACCCACATGGCCTCGGTGCACTCCTCCCCGTTGGGAACGAGGGTGAGGGCGAGGGGGGCCGCCCGGTAGTAGAGGATCACGAAATGGTCGTTCTTCTCGCCGACGCCGATATGCTCGAAGACGTCGATGAGCCCCTCGATCCGGACCCCGATGCCGACCTCTTCCTCCACCTCCCGGTGCAGGGCCTCGAGGATCGACTCCCCCGGGTCGATCTTCCCCCCGGGCATCACCCACTGGCCGCAGAAGGGGTGGATGCAGCGCCGGGTGAGAAGGACCCTCTCCTCGCCGTCGACGATGCAGGCGACCACGGAGGTCTTGATGTGCTGCTTCTTGAATTCCATATCCGGAGGGAACGGTCCTTTTGCCCGATCTCGGCGTCAGGCTTCAGGGATGCCGTGCTCGACGTACGATGTACGCCTGTGCGTCATCCCTTCGCCTTCCTGGACCTCGGCCAAAAATCCTCGTTCCGGGAGCCTCGGTGGTGAAAGAGTGCAGGGGCACGGCAGGCCGTGCCCCTGCAGGACCCTGTCCTTACTTCTTCGCCTGCCGCTGGATCGCCGCGATGCGCATGCGCAGGGCGTTGAGCTTGATGAAGCCCTCGGCGTCGGCCTGGTTGTAGACCTGGTCGGCCTCGAAGGTGGCGAAGTCGACGTTGAAGAGGCTGTCTTTGGCCGAGTCGCGGCCCACCACCCGGCAGTGCCCCTTGTAGAGCTTGATGCGGGCCTTGCCGTTGACGGTCTGCTGGGTCGCGTCGATGAGGGTCTGCAGGGCCAGGCGCTCGGGAGAGAACCAGTAGCCGTTGTAGATCATGTCGGCGTAACGGGGCATGAGTCCGTCGCGCAGATGCATGACCTCGCGGTCCATGGTGATCGATTCGACGCCCCGGTGCGCCTCCTCGAGGATGGTGCCGCC
>JBFHXN010000423.1:0-2900 GCA_041598955.1 Desulfuromonadales bacterium
GACCAGGATCGCCAGATCGTAGCGGGCCGCCAGGCGCCTCCCCCCCTTGCGCCGGCGCCCCCGGAAATACTCCTCGGCCACCGTCACCACGAAATCCCGGTGCCCCTCGGGAATTTCGCTGGCGGCGACGGGCCCGACGTTGTTGAGATGCCACTTGCCGCTCTTGCTGCCGAAGCCGAAATGGGCCTGGAGGAAAGGGGCCTGGAAGAGCTGGAAGAGGTGCTGGCTGAGCCTGTCGTACCGCTTGGCCAGATTGCGGCCGAAGTAGATGCTCAGGATGAAGGATTTGGACTGGATGGGGGCGAGGCTTTTCTGGATCAGCCCCTCGAGTTCCTCCGAGGCCACCCGGACGATGGTCTGGGATTTCAGGTCCTGAAGGGCCGTCACGCTCGGCATCGGCTTGTGCCCCCTCGCGGCGGCGAGGAGCGAGACGTAATAACCGAGGCTCTGGTAGCGGTAGGAGCGGCAGAGATTGAAGACCTTGGCCCCCTTGAGGGCGATGAAACGAGGGTCGGTCAGGTAGGCCCGGGCCGGAACGAGCTCCGCCCCGGGCAGTTCAAGGGGCCAGGCGGCGGGATCCTCCACCACGATCAGGTTGATCACCCTTCCCCTCCCTTCTCCCCCCGTCCCGGCCGGATGATCAGCAGGTTGGCGTCGTAGGTCAGCACCCCGAGGAGGATCGCCCCGATGACCCGGTCGATGTTGATGGCGTACTTCTGCCCCTCGGCCAGGGGGTTGGGCAGAAGGGGGTCGGCCACCAGCACGGCCCGCTCGGAGCGATCGTAACCCCGCAGGACCACGAAGTGCCCCGAGGGCTCTCCCCGGATGTCGTCGTAGTCGGCCCTGGGGCCGAACTCCCGGGGACTGCGGTAGAGATAGGTGGCCGAGAGGCCGGTGATGATGGGGACCTGGCGGTTGAGGTAGCCGCGGATCAGGGCCGGGGTGAGATCGGCGAAGCGAAGCTCCCCCCCCAGATCGAGAAAATCGAGATAGGCCTCCGAAGCGACCCGCAGTTTGGGATCGGTCTTGAAATCCATCTGGCGCCGCAGCTTCTCCCGCAGATCGGGGACCACCACGGGGTCGAGCCAGGTCGGGTCGAAAAGCTGCAGCTTGTAGGTGTAGATGGTGGCCCTAAAGCCGAGGCGCAGGGCGTGGCAGGCCAGAAGCACGGCGAGGGTCCCCCCCCCTTCGAGCATGTGGACTTCGCGGATCACCGTCTCAAGGGGGATCTCCCGGCCGTAATAGCCGTAGACGGCCTGCAGGCAGGTGGGCCCGCAGGTGATCTCGTCGGGCTGGGGGAGGATTTTGAGGGGAAGCTTGCTTTCCATGACGCCCTGTGGACGAAGTCGAAGGAGGAGACAGGGAAAAGCTTACCAGAAAAGCTCGGTGACGCCCTCTCCCGCGGGGAGGGGGAAAGGTTTGCAATCCTCCCCCGAAGGCCTTAAACTTGGCCCCATCCTCCTCCGAAGACCGGCGCCGCTCCCGCCCGGTCCGCGCCTATTGCCCAGGAGCCGGCCTCATGTTCGATTCACCCTGGTTGTCCGGGGAGTTCTTTTCCCTGGTCCTCGTTCCCCTGCTGATCTTTCTCGCCCGGATCGTCGACGTCACCATCGGCACCCTGCGCATCATCTTCGTCTCCCGGGGGATGAAATACCTGGCTGCCTTTCTGGGCTTCTTCGAGGTGCTGGTCTGGCTGCTCGCCATCAGCCAGGTGATGCAGAACCTCACCAACTGGGTCACCTACGTCGCCTACGGCCTCGGCTTCGCCACCGGCAATTTCGTCGACATCCTCATCGAGGAGAGGCTTGCCATGGGCAACCTCATCATCCGCGTCATCACCCGCAAGGACGCCACGGAACTGGTGCGGTTTCTCTGGACCCTGGGCTACGGGGTGACCAGCGTCGACGCCATGGGAGAGGGGGGGCCGGTCAAGGTGATCTTCTCCATCGTCAAGCGCAAGAAGCTCGGCCAGATCATCGAGGTCATCAAGCGCTTCAATCCCAACGCCTTCTACACCATCGAGGATGTGCGCTTCGTCAACGAAACCTTCTTCCCCGCCATGAACCGCCGTCCCCTCTTCTCCCTCGATTTTCTCCGCAAGCGCAAGTAGCTCCCCTTCATCCCCGATGAAGGAGGCTCACGGGCAGGGTCCGTCCTCCCGTCATCCCCCCCGCTCGGCCAGAAGGGCACGCACCGCCCTCCACATCCGGAAGCGGCTGGCGAGCCCCGGCCGGATGTCGACATGGGCCAGGTCGTGCACCAGGAAAAGTCGGGCCTGGCCCTCCGGAGCCGCCTCGGCCAGGGCGATGCTCTCGGTGTAGGGGATGATGTTGTCGTCGCGCCCATGGACCAGAAGCAGCCGCGCCCGCAGCACCGAGAGATCCTTGTCCGCCAGGGTGAGGGCCGCGATATCCTCCCGGATTCCCTGGGGGAGGGCCTCCAGCAGGGCCGGGACCCGCAGCGGGTCCCGGTTTTCGATGAAGGCGAAGACCCTCGAACCCTCGGGCCCCAGGCGGGAGGCGAGATCCTCCAGGGGGGCGGAGAGGTTTTCCATCTTCCGGCGCGCCATCGCCTCGAGCAGGCTCCGGTCGACGGGATCGGCCAGGCGTCCCCCGTTGGCCAGCACGAAGACCCACTTGCCGTACTCGTTGGGTTCGAGGTACTCCCAGCGCCCCTCCACCCGAAAGGAGCCGGTGGTGAAAAATCCGAGGACCGCGGCCAGGTCGTGATATCCCCCCACGACGAAGACAAAGCGCACCTTCTCCCTCAACTCCGGCTCGAGGGCCGCCAGCACCGCCGGCCCGGCTGCATAGCTGAAGGCGACCATCCCCGCCCGCCCCTCCGGAGAGAGCCCGGGATCGGAGACGAGCCAGGAGAAGGCATCGGCCAGCTCGCCGACA
>JBFHXN010000424.1:0-2890 GCA_041598955.1 Desulfuromonadales bacterium
CCGGATTGCCTCGCTGAGCCTGAAACACGAGGGAGAGGCCTTCAGACTCGCGGTCAGCATCGGTGTGAGCACCGCCGGAGCCGGCAGCAAAAGCGCCCACACCCTCCTCACCGAGGCCGACCGGGCCCTCTATGCGGCAAAGGCCAAGGGGCGCAACCGCACCGAGATCTACCAACCGAGCAAGCCGGGACGCCTGCTCAACCCCGCCTTTCCCAACCTGGACTACCCCATGGCGGTGGCCTGACCCCCCCCTGGTCTCCCGGATGGTCGGGAAGCGGATTCTTCAGGCTGTTCAAAAACCCTCAGATGCAAGGCGCCCGCCGATCGAGGAGTGAGGCGTAGCGGAAGCTGCGTCGCAGCGACGAGATCCAGGGGAAGGGTGCAGATGGGGGTTTTTCAGCAGCCCGAGGCACCCAGGGGCCTCAGACCCCGTCGGGGCGCAGCAGATCTCCGAGCAGGGCGACCCGGTCGGGCACCGAACGGAACTTCTCCGCCAGACAAAAAAGCCGGATCCCCTCCAGGGCGCCGGCCTCCAGCTCCACGAAACGCAGGGCCGCCTCCCGGCGGCCCTCACCTTTTCCGCTGATCCGCACCACCTCCCCCTCGCACCGGACCCCCCACCCCGTCTCCCCGGGAAAATGGATCTCCAGGGCCAGTCGCTCTCCGCATTTCAGAGAGGCCGAGGTCGTGAATCGCAGCCCGGTGACGCTGAGGTTCACATCCCCCGCATCGATCGGCTCCCCGACCCCCCCGGAAGGAAGGGGGGCGCGCCGGGCGAGAGCCACAGGGGCGTCGACCCGGAAATGGCGCCGGGGATCGTCGTTGCTGCTCACCCCCAGGGTTTCAAGACGCACCCCCCGCTCCCCCCGGATCCCTGCGAAACGGGCCTGAAGGCACAGGATGGTGGTCCCCAGGGGGGAGGTGATGGTCCAGGGAATGTCGGGATCGATCCGTTCCAGGGGGAGGCGGCCCGCAAGGAAGCGGGCCTCGAGAAAGGGGATTTCGGCAAGGCGGAGCACCCCCTCCAGGGAGACGGGGCGACCCTCCCGCAGCGGAATGGTGACGCGGGCAAGGCGGAAATCGGCGAGATGTTCAAGCGCAGCCTGGGAAAACATGTCCCCCCCCCGGAGGTTTGCCCCCCCCTTCGAAGGGGAACTAGCCGAGCACCTGGACTTTCCGTCGCAGGTCCCGGCGCTGCTGGGCGAAGCAGTAGGCGATGATCCGGTCCCGGTCCCGACGGGAGATCCCCATGAACTGGGTGGCGACGTCGAAGTATCCCCCCCGCAGGGGCGACATGCGAACCACCTCGGCCTCGCACTTCACCGTGGCCGGGGGGGAGCCGGGGAGAGCCAATTCCAGCCCGATCCGCTGCCCCTCGTAAAAAGGCTCCTCCACCCGGAAGCGGATTCCCCCCCCGCTCAGGTTGACCTTCTGCTGGCTCCCCCGGCCCAGGGGCTGCCGGGTCACCGGAAGCGACCAGAAGCGGAGCTGAAGCTCCGTGTCGATGCGGAAGTATTCCCGGCTGGTGCCGTCCCAGGTCCCCGGGGCTCCATGCACCCTCAGGTGCAGAACCCCGTCACTGGAGAGCTCCTCGAACCTTGTCACCAGGGAGACCGACTGCTCCCCCGCGGCCTGGTAGATCATGCAGCGTTCATTGGGGTCGAACTCCCTCGCCGGCCGCTCGCCGGGGAGAAGCCGGACCTCGACGCGCGGAGGGATGACTCCCGACACGGTGCCGCTCAGGTGGAGCGTCCCCCCCTCCAGGAAGGGAAGGAGCAACTGCACTGGCCGACCCACCAGGAGTCGATCGAGTCCCGAATGGCTTGTCACGGCGGTCATCTCCTCTGCGTCAGAAGGAGCCGAAAATCTTCGGGCTCTGCTTCCCCTCGGCCTCCCGGTATCCGGTCAGGGCCTTCCTGCCCCCCCTGAGGCGAGTGATCTCTTCGCCCACGGTGGCCAGTCCGGCGCCAGCCCGGGCGGTGAGCTCCTCGAGCCGGAGGGCAGCCTCCCCCAGGAGGGCCCGTTTCTCATCCAGAAGAGGGCGGGCCGCGCTCGGGCAACCCTCGTCCTTCAGCAGACCGTTGAGGCGCCCGTCGGTCTCAAGGGCCTCGGCGTGAAGCCGGGCGAGCCGTGCCGTCCCCACCTCCACCTCGGACGGAGAGCCGTCGGGGAGCAGGGACGCCAGATCCCTGAGCCCTTCGAGAAGGGCCCGGTACTGGGCGAGGGAGTTCTCGAGCAGGATCACCGAAGATTCCATGGGCGGCACCCCTACAGTGTGGCCGCCAGGGGCCGGGGCGTCGCGGCCTCGGATGTCCCCTTGCCGGCCTGGGCCTTCTGCTCTCTCTGAGCCTGGGCGACGGCCTCCAGCCAGGTTTCACGGAGCTGGGAGAGCAGTCCCTCCACGGCGCGCAGGGGCTCCGCGTCATCCTTCACGTTGGCCCGCACCAGTTCCCGGACCATGAAATCGTACAGGGCGTCGAGGTTGGCCGCAACCTCCCCTCCGATTTCATGATCGAGGGTGTTGCGAAACTCGCTCACGATGGCCATCGCCTTGCCGATGGTCACCGCCTTCTCCTGCCGGTCCCCCGCCTCGATGGCCTCGATCCCCCGACGGACGAAGCGGATCGCTCCGTCGTAGAGCATGATGAGGATGCGCTCCGGAGAAGCCGTGGAGACCTGGGTGCTCTGGTATTGGTTCAGATAGGCATTCATTATTTTTGGCTCCAGATGTTGCTCAGCATGTCCATCTGCTGAGTGAGGTAGGCGCTCTGGGAGTTCATGGTGCTCACCAGCTGCTCCAGGGCGCTGAACTGGGCAACCAGGGCCTTCTCCCGTTTTTCCAGACGGACCTCCTGCCGGTCGATCTGCCGGTCGATCTGCCGGGTGATCG
>JBFHXN010000425.1:0-2866 GCA_041598955.1 Desulfuromonadales bacterium
ACCGGTTGCGGCAGAGGCGAAGGTCTGTCCATCCAGGGAGAAAAGACGCATCTTCCCTCCCCGCCGCCGGGTTGCTTTCCGGGGGGTCTCGGGGAGGTGGAGCCGTGGTTCGGGGACCTCCCAGTCGGGGCTGCGCACCGCCTCGAGGAGAGCCGGCAGATCGATGAGGGGGAGGATCCCCTCTCCGGACACCAGGCAGGTCGGCGTGAAGGGAGTGCTCAGCAGCTCCGGGGCGGGGAAAACCTCTTCTCCGGAGACCTCCAGGTTATCGATCTCCCCGGCGATGTAAAAGCCGGGTGCCTCGGCATCCTTCCCGACCAGGAGAATCTGCGCGGGAACGTTTCGGGGAGCCTGGGGATAGCCGAGGCAGGCGGCGAGGTCGGCAAGGACGAGGGTGCGCTGGTCGACCAGGGCGAGACCCGACAGGTAGGGGGGGCTCCAGGGGGGAAGATAGACGTGGGGAGCCGGCCGGATTTCGGCGATGTCATCGTGCCAGATCCCGAATTCGCGGCCGGCCAGTCTGAGGAGGATGAGCTTTCTCATGGCCCGTATATTAATGCTCGCTTTCACCCCTGACGTCAAGAAATGAAAGCCTGGGCCGTCTCGCACCCGCTCCCTCCGGTCGCTCGAGGGCACAGAGAAGGGCCAGGGAGGAAGATATCACGCCCGTAAGGAGCTATCCGCCGACCTTCTCCAGAATCCGGGTGCTGCGCTCAAGAAAGGCCTCCATCCGATCCCGGTCGAAGCCCCTGTGGGCGAGCAGGGCGAGGTCGTAGACCTGCTCGGCGAGCAGGCGGGCCTCTTCATCCCTGCCTTGCTCCCGGAGTCGAAGAAGGTTCTTCACCACGGGGCTCGCCGCGTTTACCACCAGGGTCTGCTCCTCGGCGCCCAGGTCGGCATCCTTCCCGAGCATCCGGGTCATCTCCCGGAAACGGCGGGACTGCTCCGAGAGAAGGATCATCCCCGGCACCGAGCCGTCCTTGAGGCTCTCCACACGGATCTCCACACCCTTTTCGGGAAGGGAGGGAGCAAAGGCCTCGCGGATGCGATCCTCACGGCTCTTCCCCTCGGCCCCTTCCACCAGCTTCTGGCTGGCATCCTTCTCCAGGAGATCCTCGGTGAGATCGGCGTCGACCCGCTGGAATTTGACCTTGGGGTCCTTCATCTCCACAAAGGCCACGAAGTGGCTGTCGATCATGGCGTCGAGCAGGAGCACCTCGTTTCCCTGGGCCCGCAGCAGCTTGACGTAGGTGGCCTGGGCCGCCTCGTCGGAGGCGTAGTAGACCTTGCCCGGGTGCTTCCCGCCTGCCCGCTCCAGGTACTCGGGAAGGGTTGTGAAGCCGGCCTCTCCCGTCGTGCGGAAGAGCACCTGGTCATGGACCTTCTCATAGAACTTCTCGTCCCGCATCATGCCGTACTTGACGAAGGTGTGGATTTCCTGCCAGACCTTCCCGAAAGCCTCGCGATCCTTCTTGGCCAGCTCCACGATCTTTCCCGCCACCCGCCCGGAGAGGACCTCGCGGATCTTCCGCACCTGGGGCTCGTTCTGCAGGTAGCTGCGGGAGACATTCAGGGGAAGATCCGGAGCGTCGAGGCACCCCTGGAGGGGCAGAAGAAACTCGGGGATGAGCTCCGGGCAGTTCTCGGAGACGAAAACCTGGTTGCAGAAGAGCTTGATGTGGCTCTGGCTCACGTCGAATTCGGTGGTCAGGCGGGGGAAATAGACGATCCCCTTGAGGTTGAAGGGGAAATCGACGTTGAGGTGGATCCAGAAGAGAGGCTCCTCGGCCAGGGGGTAGAGCTTGCGGTAGAACTCCCGGTACTCCGTCTCGCCGACCTCGCTCGGGGTGCGGGTCCAGAGGGGGTTGCGGTCGTTGACCACTTCCCCTTCGAGGCGGATGGCCACGGGGAGGAAGTTGCAGTATTTCTTCAGGATCCCCCGGATGCGGGCCGGCTCGAGGAAACCCTCATCCTCCTCGTTCAGATGAAGGATGACGTCGGTCCCCCTCTGCTTCCGATCGATCTCCCCGAGTTCGTAGCTCGTCGTGCCGTCGCAGCTCCAGTGGGCCCCCTTGGCCCCCTCCCCGTAGGATAGGGTGCGGATCTCCACCTTTGACGCCACCATGAAGGAGGAGTAGAAACCGAGTCCGAAGTGGCCGATGATCTGGTTCTTGGCTTCGGCCCCCTTGTATTTCTCCAGAAACTCCTCGGCGGAGGAGAAGGCGATCTGGTTGATGTAGCGGCGCACCTCCTCGGCGGTCATGCCGACCCCGTTGTCCCGCACGGTCAGGGTCTTCTGCTCTTTGTCGACGAGGATCTCGACGGCGTACTCCTCGGAGAGCTGCAGCCCCTCCACCAGGTTGATCTGCTGGAGTTTGTGGATGGCGTCGACGGCGTTGGCCACAAGTTCCCGCAGGAAGATCTCGTGGTCGCTGTAGAGCCACTTCTTGATGATGGGAAAGATATTCTCCGTATGGATGGAGATCGCTCCGCGCTCCACCGCCGACTCTTTCTTCTTGGCCATGGTCAGGGTTCCTCCTGCGGGTTGTCTATTCCGGTCCCCAGAGGGAGATCCGGGAGGACAGATATAGTCACCGACGCAGGGTTTGTCAACCCGCCGGGACCTGGAGAGGCTCCCCCCAGGGAGCCTCTCCAGGGAGTCAGGAGTCAGAGATCTGAAGCCGGGGGAAGCCTGGAAGGACAGGAGGTCTTAGGAGTGCGGGGTCCCGAGGGTTGCCCCGCAACAATGAAGGCGAGCAGATCGCAGCAAAGAAGTGTTTCAGACCGGGCCGCGCTAGACACCCGAGGAAGCCAGCCCCCGGGCCAGGTACATGATCCCCAGAGCCATGGGAAGAAGAACTTCGGC
>JBFHXN010000426.1:0-2861 GCA_041598955.1 Desulfuromonadales bacterium
GCTTCCGCACGGGCAAGACCGGCACGGGGCATCTTCCCAGCCCCGACGGGCGGCTCTGGGGGGTGCGCACCTTCCCCATTCGGGACGACAACGGCCGGGTGGGCCATGTCATCGAACTGGCCCACGACATCACCGAGAAGGTGCGGCTTCAGACCGAAACCATCCGCGCCGGGCAGCTGGCCGCCTTGGGGGAGTTGGCCGCCGGGGTGGCCCACGAGATCAACAACCCCATCAACGGCATCATCAACTACGCCCAGCTCCTCGCCAACCCGGCCGCGCCGGAGAGCCGCGAAAAGGAGATCTCGGGGCGCATCATCAAGGAGAGCGACCGGATCGCGGTGATCGTCCGCAACCTCCTCTCCTTTGCCCGGGAGCGCAAGGAGCGCAAGGGGCCCGTCCCCGTGGGGGACATCCTCGCCGATTCCCTCCCCCTGGTGGAGACCCAGCTCGCCAAGGACGGCATTCGCCTGAAGGTCGATCTCCCCCAGGGGCTCCCTCCGGTGATCGCCCTCAAGCAGCAGATCCAGCAGGTCATCCTCAACCTGATCAGCAACGCCCGCTACGCCCTCAACGAGAAGTACCCGGGCGCCCATGAGGAGAAGCGGCTGGAGATTGCCGGGGAGCTTTTCCAGGGCCCCGAAGGGCCGCAGGTCAGGATCACCGTTCTCGACCGGGGGGCCGGGATTCCCCCGGAGATCCTCGACCGCGTCATGAACCCCTTCTTCTCCACCAAGCCCCACGACAAGGGGACGGGGCTGGGGCTCTCCATCAGCCACGGCATCGTCAAGGACCACGACGGGCTGCTGCGCCTGGAGAGCCGAAAAGGAGACTACACCCGGGCCGTGCTGGAGCTGCCGGCCTTCGCCCCGGCGGGAGGCCGCAGATGAACGAGAGAATCCTGGTCATCGACGACGAGGAGAGCATCCGTTTCACCTTCGAGAGTTTTCTGCTCGAGGAGGGGTACGAGGTGGCGACGGCGGCCGACTACGACCAGGCCCTGGAGCAGATCGGCGAGGGGCGCTTCGACCTGGTTTTCGCCGACATCCTGCTCGGCGGCCGAAGCGGCATCGACCTGCTCCGGGAGCTGCGGGAGCGGCAGATCGACGCGCCCGTGGTCATGGTCACAGGATTCCCCAATATCGAGACGGCCTCCGAGGCCGTGCGGCTGGGAGCCTTCGATTACCTCTCCAAGCCCGTCACCCAGGAGGCTCTGCTGCGGGTGGCCCGGATGGCCCTCGAGTTCAGGCGGCTCTCCGAGGAGAAGGCCAGCACCCAGGCCAACCTGGAGGCGATCTTCCGCAGCGTGCGGGACGGCATCGTCACCGTCGATCGGGAGATGCGGCTCCTCTCCTGCAACGAGTCCGCGGGCCGGCTCTGCGGCCTCGGCTCCGACGCGGTCGGGCAAAGTTTCCGGCAGCTCGCCGGAGGGTGCTCCGGGCGCTGTCTGGAAGCCCTGGAGGCGACCCTGGCCGGGGAGAAGAGGGTCGAGCGTCCCCGGTTCGAGTGCGGAGGGCGGGGGGGGCGCGTGCCGAAGGTTCTGAGCCTCTGCGCCTCTCCCCTGAGGGACGGCAGGGGGACAACCTCCGGGGCCGTGCTGGTGATCCGGGACGAGACCCGCCTCGACGAGCTGGAGCGGGACCTCAGGGAGCGCAGCACCTTTCACCGCATCATCGGCCGCAGCCAGCGCATGCAGGAGATCTACTCCCTCCTCGAGAAGCTCGCCGACGTGCCGACGACGGTGCTGGTCACCGGGGAGAGCGGCACGGGGAAGGAACTGGTCGCCGAGGCCCTCCACCATATGGGGCGCCGCAGCGGCAAGCCCCTGGTCAAGGTCAACTGCGCGGCCCTCTCGGAGAACCTTCTGGAGAGCGAGCTCTTCGGCCACGTCAAGGGGGCCTTTACCGGGGCCACCCACGACAAGGCCGGGCGCTTCCAGGTGGCGAGCGGCGGAACCATCTTCCTCGACGAAATCGGAGACATCTCCCCGGGGCTGCAGGTGCGCCTGCTGCGGGTGCTGCAGGAGAAGACCGTCGAGCGGGTCGGAAGCGCCACCTCCATCCCCGTCGACGTGCGGGTGGTGGCCGCCACCAACCGCGACCTGGCGGCCCGGGTACGCCGCGGCGAATTCCGGGAGGACCTCTTCTACCGCCTCAAGGTGGTCCGGGTCGAGCTCCCCCCCCTGAAGGAGCGACGGGCCGACATCCCCCTGCTGGTCGATCATTTCCTGGAGAAGTTCAACCGCAAGCTCCACCGACAGGTCACGGGAGTCTCCGAGGAGGTGCGCCGGTTCTTCATGGCCTACCCCTGGCCGGGCAACATCCGGGAGCTGGAGAACACCCTGGAGCACGCCTTCATCCTCTCCACCGGGGGGGTCATCTCCCGGGAGCACCTCCCCGCCGACCTGGCCGGCACCCTCCCCGCCCTGGGGGCCTCCTCCGGCGACAACGAGGCCCGGGAAATCGAGGCGATCCGCCATGCCCTGGGGCAGGCCGGGGGGAACAAGGCCAAGGCCGCCCGCCTGCTCGGCGTCAGCCGGCGGACTATTTACAGGAAAATAGAGACCTACCGCATCGAGTCCACCTAGGGGCCGATGAAAAACGCCCGTCTGCTGCGTTGCCCTCGTCCTCCGTCAACGACGTAATATTCCACCAATAGATCTACAAAGGGCCCATCCTCCTCGGAAGGCGTAGGGTGGAATAAGGCCCGAGGGGCCGTTTCCACCGTGTTGGTGGGAACGCTGCGCTTTTCCCACCCTACGGTATTGATGAAAATCGGCCGTCTGACCGGTCTCGCCCTGGCCAGGGACCCTTCACCCTCCCCCCGGCCCCCTCCCCTCGAGGGAGGGGGAGAATTCTCCTTCC
>JBFHXN010000427.1:0-2854 GCA_041598955.1 Desulfuromonadales bacterium
GGTCGCGGAAATCTTCCAGGGAAAAGCCCTCCCGGCGGAGGCGCTTTTCCATTTCAGCGGCTTTGTCCTGGTCGACGGCCTGCTGAGCCTTCTCGATGAGGGTCAGCAAATCCCCCAAGCCGAGAATCCGCTGGGCCATTCGGTCGGGGTCATCGAGTTGATGATGGCCTCGACCCGCTTCATTTCCCGTTCGGGAAGCTGCATGTCACCGGCCTGCCGCAGGGCCTTGCCGGCTCCGGGGATCAGCTTGAGGACCGATTCCATGGACCCCATCTTCTTCACCATCTGCAGCTGGTCGCGAAAATCTTCCAGGGAAAAGCCCTCCCGGCGGAGGCGCTTCTCCATTTCAGCGGCCTTGTCCAGGTCGACGGCCTGCTGAGCCTTCTCGATGAGGGTCAGCACATCCCCCATCCCGAGAATCCGCTGGGCCATGCGGTCGGGGTGAAACGTTTCGAGAGCGTCGAGTTTCTCGCCGAGGCCGACCAGCTTGATCGGCTTTCCCGTCACCGCCCGGATGGAGAGGGCCGCGCCGCCCCTGGCATCGCCGTCGAGCTTGCTGAGGATGACCCCTGTCAGCCCCAGGCGCTCGTCGAAGCTCTGCGCAACGTTGACCGCGTCCTGCCCGGTCATGGCATCGGCGACCAGAAGAATCTCCCTGGGGGAGAGGGACTCCTTGATCCTCTCCAGCTCCGCCATCAGCTCCTGGTCGATGTGCAGGCGACCGGCGGTGTCCAGGATCAGGGTGTCGAAGCCGTTCAACTCCGCGTGGCGATGCGCCGCCTCGCAGATGGCGACGGGGTCCTGCCCCGGGCGGCTGTCGAAGACCGCCACGTCGAGCTGGCGGCCAAGGGTCTTGAGCTGCTCGATGGCCGCCGGCCGGTAAACGTCGGCGGGCACCAGCAGAGGATTGCGTTTCTCGCGGCGGAGGCGGGCCGCCAGCTTGCCGCAGGTGGTGGTCTTTCCGGCCCCCTGCAGACCGCAGAGCATTATGGAAACGGGAGGACGGGCCGCGAGATCGAGGGCATTGTCCACCCCCTCCCCCATCAGTCGCGCGAGCTCTTCCCGCACCACCTTGATCACCTGCTGGGCAGGGGTGAGGCTCTTGAGCACCTCCTGCCCCACCGCCCGCTCGCGAACCGCGGCGATGAAATCCTTGACCACCCTGAAGTGGACGTCGGCCTCCAGCAGCACCAGGCGCACCTCGCGCAGGGCCTCCTGGATATTCTCCTCGGAGAGCCGGCCGTGGCCGCGCAGCCGGGTGAAGACGGCGTCGAGTTTTTCGCTCAGGGTGTCAAACATGCGCTATACAGGCGGTTCCCGGTCGTCGCAAAGAAGCCACTATAGTGACGCCCCTGGGCTTTGTCAAGGGAAAATCCTCGGCAAAACGGGCGCCTCCTGCCCTTCTCAGACCTCCCGAAAGTACCCCTCGGCGGTGCGACGGTGAAGTTCCTGAAGGGGCAGCCCCCCCTCGACAAGAAGGGCCTCGACCTTTTCCCGCTCGCCGGGGGAGAAGCGGATGGCGAGGCCACAGTCGGAGGTGAGCTGACGGGGGACGGGAATGAGCAGGACGGAGGCGCCGGCTCCCTTGAGGAGCTTTTCGGCCTGCATCACCCGGTGGATGGAATGAAAGATGGCTACGAAATCGCCTTCCCTGACCATGATCGGGCCCCTCGCATTAAAATGGTGGGCATGATGCCACGAATGCCCCCCTGGCGCAAGGGCCCGCTGTTGACAGCCGGCGGGAGGGGCGGGTAAACTGCCCCAACTTCCAAAGAGTCCGGCCGTCTCTCCCCCAAAGGACCCACCCTTGAATCTCCAAGCGTCCTACAGCCTCATCGCCCTGATCGCCTTTGCCCTGCTGGTCAATCTCCCCCTGGGCTACCTGAGGGCCGGTGCCCGCAAATATTCGGCCTACTGGTTCGCCTACGTCCACCTTTCCATCCCCTTCATCGTCCTTCTGCGCCTGGAGCAGGGACTGACCTGGCGGGTCATCCCCCTGACCCTGGGCAGCGCCGTGGCCGGTCAGTACCTCGGCGGCCTGCTGCGCAACCGGCGGAAGCAATGACCCGGGAGGAACGCCCCCGCATGAAAAGGGCCGCCCCGGTGAAGGCCCTGCTCGAGAAGATTTTCCGCGACAAGGGTCTCGACGGCCGGCTCAGGGAGTTCCAGACCTGGATCGTCTGGGACGAAACCGTCGGACCCCAGATCGCCGCCCGGGCCCGCCCCCTGCGCATCCGTGACGGGGTGCTCGAGGTGGCCGTCGACCACCCGGTCTGGATGCAGCAGCTCCAGCTCCTCAAACCGCGCCTTCTCACCCAGCTCAATCAGCGCCTCGGAGAAGAGGTGCTGAAGGATCTCTTTTTGCGTCTGGGCCGGAAAAAGCCCCCCGAGGAGGCTCCGGACGCCCCTCCCTCCCCCGAGTGGCGCAGCGTCATCCTCGATACCGCCGAAAAAGAGAGCATCGAAGCCCTCCTCGCCCCTCTTGCCGACCCCGAGCTCAGGGAGCAGATGCGCCGAGTCCTCGAGCGCCAGGCCCGGCTGGAGAAGGCCTCGAAAAAGGATTACCCCCCCTCCCCGTAGATCCTCCGGACTTCCGCCGAATAGCCCTCTCCCTCGTAGACGAACAGAGGCGCCTCGATCTTCAACCCGGGGCGCCCCCTGCGGCACCCCTCCACCAGCACCATCTTCGCTGAGTCACCGGCCCGCCCATGCACGCAGCGCATCCGCTTGGGCTCAAGGCCCGCCCTGCGCATTTCGTCGAGGAGCTCGGCCAGGCGCTCCGCCAGGTAGATGAGATAGAGGCGCCCCCCATCCGGGAGCAGATAGGCTGCCGCCCCCAGGAAATCCTCCAACC
>JBFHXN010000428.1:0-2850 GCA_041598955.1 Desulfuromonadales bacterium
AGACGAGGTAGGGGCGTCCGGTGGCGGCGACGTAGCCGGTGAGGCTGCGCTCCTCGGGAGGCAGTTCGAGGCCCCCCACGCGGATGGGGGGGATATTCTTCTTGAGCCACTCCTTGCTCTTGGCCCCGACGAGGCGCCTGTCCCCCTCCTCCACGACGAGCCAGCGCTGGCCGTCCTCCTCCCGCACCAGGGCGATGCTCCCCGTGTCGGCTCCGATCAGCTCGACGGCCTTGGAGAGGACCCGCCCGAGAAAGGGCTGGAGCCCCTCGACCTTCTCCTGAAGCAGGTCGCTGATCTCGGCCAGCACCTGGATCTCCATATGCTCGCTGCCGATCTCCTGGATCACCCGCTGGGCCATCTCGGCGTGGGCCTCTAGCAGACCCTTCTCGAAGTCGTTGAACTCGTATTCCTCGGTGGTGTAGTAGTTGACCAGGCAGATGACCCGCCGGGTGCGGGGGTCGAAGCGGGGGACGACGTAGAGGGACTTGAGTCCCAGCTCCTCGGTGAGGTAGCGCTTCTGCAGCGGCACCGTCGTGAGCTCGGGAAAGAAGAGCGGCTGGAGCAGGGTGTCGTCGGTGATGATGCCGGAGCTGTTGATGTAGCGGGAGAAGAGGGACTTGCCGGGGGCAAGCTCCACGAGCTTCTCGTCCTCGTAGATGCGCTTGACCTCCTTCTCCTTGGAGTAGGTGGCGAGCACCTGGAGCCCCTCCTCCCCGGCGCCTGGAGCGATGGGGGAGGGGACGAGGACCGAGGCGAGCTCCAGCCGGTCGATGAGCCGCACCGCCGATTTGACCATGGTGAAGGCGGCTTCCTTCTTCTTCGCCTCGTCGACCCGCCGGGCCAGCACGATCTGTTGATGGTATTTACGGGCCTGGTCGATGATGGGGGTGATCTCGGTGAAAAAGGCCTTGAGGTCCCGCCGGTGGTTCTCGTCGGGGAGCTGCCCCTTGCGTCCGCTGTCGAGGCAGAAGACACCCACGGCCCGTCCCTGGTGCTGCAGGGGGAGAAGGTAGCTGGAGCGGATGCCGAATTGCTCGGCGAGCTGCCGGGCAAAGGCGCTGGAGAAGGTGGCCATGTCGGCGACCAGCGCCTCCTCCTGGGAGCAGTAGACCCGGGAGACTAGGAACTCGGCGCTGTTGATGGGAAAGGGATGCTCGCGGATGGCCCGGGAGTGGACGCCGGCGGCGGCGGCGCAGGTCAGGGCGCCGCTGGTGAAATCCTCGAGGTAGATCCGGGAGCGGTTCTGATGCGTGATCAGGCCGGCGGCCTCGATCACGACATGCAGGATGTCCTCGAGGTTTTCCTTGCCGTAGCTGCGGATTTTGGTGGTGAGCAGATCGAGGCGGGAGCGGGTTGCGCCGTCCATGGAGTCTCTCCCGGGATGGGCTGATGGGTCAGGGGGTTGAGTATAGGGCCGCCCCGGGGAGGATGTCAAAGCAAAGGGAGGGGGCGGACTTCAGAGCTTCTCCCGGGCCACCAGCCGCACCCGGGGGAGGGGGACCCGCAGGCCCGAGAGGCGGAAGCGTCCCTGGAGCCAATCCTCCTCGCCGACGCGCAAAAAAGAGAGCAGTTCCGGGTCGGGGCCGAGGGCCAGGTAGGCTTCGGCCAGGGACTCCATGCGGGCGTGGAAGCCCTGGCGGGAGGGGCCGTGGGCGAAGCGGCGGCCGGCGAAGCGCCGCAGGTCTCCGTCGCAGGCCTCGGAGACATGGAAGAGCTCGTGGATGACCGTGGCCAGGCGCTGCTCGAAGGAGAGGCGCAGAAAACGGGGGACGAGCAGGGTGATCAGGTAGAAGATCTCCCGCCCCTCGTGGACCATGGGGGGGATCCTGAGGGTTTCCAGGTAGCGGCCGCGCCGCCTGACCCGCTCCAGCCCCCCGCCGGCGAAGCGCAGGGGGACGATGCGGGCCTGCAGGCCGTGGCTGCCGTCGGCCCGGGAGCGGGCCAGGGTGAAGAGAATCCGCTCCGGGTCGATGTGCCCCAACTCGGGAAGACGGCGCACCAGGTCGCGGCCGAGGATGTCGAGGGAGGCCGAGAAATCGACGGCCGGAACGCTCTTCAGTGCCCTTCCTCCAGTTTGTGGCAGAGCAGGCAGCGGTTCTTCGGGGGATGCCCCTCGGGGAAGGGAACCCCTCCCTCGGTGTGGCACTCCACGCAGAATTTCTCGGCGACCTTTTTCCCCTGCTCGGTGATCATGGGGTAGAAGCGCTGGTGGTTCTCGTCAAAGGGGACGCGGTGGGTCGTCTCCTCGGGGGCCCTCAGGAAGAAGGCGACCACCAGGATGGCCAGGACCACGAAGGCGATGTCGATCATTCGTCTCTTTTTTTTGTCCATGGGGTCCATTTCCCTTTCGGTCTCGATACGAGTCTTGGATTCTGCCGGATGACAAAATGGCAAAATTATTAACATTCCGGGCCACCAAGACGCCAAGACACCAAGAACTGAATTTTGTCCGGGAGGTCGTTTTGGTGGCTTGGTGACTTGGTGGCAGATTCGGGCTTCTACTCCGTCTTGGGAATGATTGTCCATCGGTTCATTGAGGGGCCCCTTCCGCCGCGATGGCGGCGCAGCCGATGGCGCCGTTGTGCTGGGGCTGGGGGGGGACCAGGACGTCGGCCCCCGTGGCTTCCCGCAGCAGCTCGAGAAAGGCGGGGCTTCGGGCCACCCCTCCGGTGACGACGATCACGTCCCGGCTGAAGCGGCGCAGCATGGGAGCCACCCGCTTGATGAGGGTGGCGTTGACGCCGGCGCAGAGGCGCTCCAGGCTGTGCCCCTCCACCACCCGGCCGATCAGCTCGCTCTCGCCGAAGATTCCGCAGGTGGCGTCGAGGGAGACCGGGTCCCGCCAGTGCC
>JBFHXN010000429.1:0-2841 GCA_041598955.1 Desulfuromonadales bacterium
CTGGAACAATACCCTGACCTCGGGGCCGACTTCCTGCGCCGCCATCCCGGCTCCCGCGAGGTCGCGGAACGGGCCGAGAGTCTCAAGGGGAGAATCGGCAACGGGATCACCCTGCGCGAACTGGTGCGCGGCAATTACCTGATGCTGTACGCAAGACGCGGAAACGACCTTTTCCTGCTTGCAATCAAGCACCACCGTCAGCTTTCGTTCGATTTTCCGGAGCACTGGAAAGACTAAAGGCCGTAGGATTGCCGGGAAGGCTTTTGGGGGGGATAGAGGGCCACCATCCTGTGGCGGTCAGGCAGTTCAAAAATACGTACAAATCGAAAAAGGGAGGGGAAGTCATGGGAAGAAAGGGCCTGTTTCTTGGTGCTGTCGCTCTTGCCGCATTGCTGAGCGGCTGCACCGGCACCCGAATGACGGTGCTGCCTGATCTGGGCGGGGAACCAACCACCTATGCGGGGCCCTGCGGGACGGTCGCCGTGCGGGAGTCGACCCCCGACCGGGTCTATCCGCCGGCCGGGAACCCGGTCCCCGGTTTTGCCGACGCCCTGCGGGAGAGCGGGCTGGCCAAGTCGGTCTATTACCCGTCGCGGCCCGACGACAAGGTCGACTACGTGATGGACGCCAAATTCGACGTCCTTTTCCACCCCAATATGGGCTCGAACCTGACCAAGTCCTTTGTGACCGGACTTACCCTCTTTCTCCTGGAGCCTGTTTTCTGGTTCGACTACGATTATTCCATGACGGGAGAAGTGAGCCTTTACAATGGACCGGTCAAGGTCGCCGTCGTGAGGGGAAGCACCGAGTCGGAGATGGGGATGAAGTTTCTCTCCCTCGGCGAGGCGGTCAATCTTGAAGGGGAGACACTGAGCCAGAGCAAGAAAAACCTCTATCGCCAACTCCTGAAGGAGCTGGAGAAGGCCTGCTCCACGGCCAAGTAGGGTCTGCCGGTCGGCGATAGGCAAACCTCCAGGGCCAGGCCGAAGGGATCCGCGCGGAGTCCTTCGGACCTGGCCCCTATTTTTACGCCTTCGCCCATGTTCCCTGTCTGAATTTGCCATCCAGCGAATGCACACTATCCTTGGCTTGAACACATCCCCCTTGCCAAGGAGCGTGCCATGGAACCAACATCCCACTGGAGAGCGATCCCCCTTCTTCTCGCCCTGACGATCCTGGCCGGCTGCACAGGCAACCGCGCCTACCGCACCATCTATGAACCCTGCGCGGCCTCCCCACCAGGTATCGAGGAGGCCTGCTCCGAGTCCTCCATCCAGCTCGCCCTCAGGGATATCCAGAAGCCCGAGACCCCCGAAAATCTCGACTACCTGCTGGGGTTTGTGGAGTTCGACGAGCAGGGGCAGCTCTTCGATCGGGCGCAGATGAATGCCCTCATCGACCGGTTGGTTGCCGAAGGGGCCGAGCACAACCTGCTCATGGTCGTCTTTGTCCACGGCTGGAAGCACAACGCCAGGGAGGGGGACGACAACATCCGCCACTTCCGCTCCATCCTCACCCGTCTCAGCGAGGCGGAGCGTTCCTACCCCGTCGGAGGCAAGCCTCGCACCGTGGTCGGCATCTACGTGGGGTGGCGGGGCAAATCCTTCCACGCCGGCCCCCTCACCAATCTCACCTTCTGGGACCGCAAGAGCACCGCCCACAAAGTCGGCCATGGCGGGGTGGTCGACCTGTTCGCCCGGTTGGAGAGCGTGCGGCTGGTCGACCAGAAAATGGACGAGGGGACCCAGGGGGGGAAGACGCGGCTCGTCATCGTCGGGCACAGCTTCGGCGGGGCCGTGGTCTACTCGGCCCTGGGGCAGATTCTCATGGAGCGCTTCATCGACCTCGAGGGGGCGGCGAGCAGCCCCCAGCCCTTCAGCGACCTGGTGATTCTGCTCAACCCCGCCTTCGAGGCCCTGCGCTACGCCACCCTGCAGGACATGGCCAACGAAAGGAGGACCTACTTCCCCGGCCAGAAGCCGATTTTAACCATTCTCACCTCCGAGGCCGATCAGGCCACCCGCAAGGCCTTCCCCCTGGGGCGGGCCTTCTCCACCTTCTGGGAGAAGGAAAGGGACGATGAGCAGGAGAAGGCCAACCGCAAGGCGGTGGGGCACTACCGCCCCTTCCGGACCCACACCCTGAGGTGGGCACCGTACAAAAAGGAGGGGGAGGCCATGAAGATCCAAAGTGCCGAAATCCCCGGCCTTCTGGCCTCCATCACCAAGAGCTGGGACGGCGAGGAACCCGTCCCCTTCCCCGGCTCACTTCTGACCCGCACCGGCCGATCGGCCCCCCTCAACCCCTATCTCGTCGTCTACGTCGACAAGCGGATCATTCCCGGGCACAACGAGATCTACGGTGAGCGCCTGGAGGAGTTTCTGCGCCATTTCATCCTCTTCTCCCTGAAGGAGTGAGGCGAGGTGGATTCCCGGAAGCGAACCATAAGGGGAGCACTCAGCTCGTCGAAAACTACATTGGCGAGCTAAATGATTACCTGGTCGCCGGTGCTTGTGCGACAATCTCGAAAGGGCCTTCGTCCACGTGGATGAAACTCTGGGCGGCCTCAGCAATTCACCTCTTGAGGCCTTGCCGTGATTACGATGCGCTTCATGAAAACAATCCTCTGTATTGCAGCCCTGTTGGGTTTGACCCCGATGGCGACCGGCGCCGAGCTCAATCCCTTCACCACCGACGGCTGCAGCTCCTTTCCCAATGGGACCTTCGCCCACCAGTCCCTCTGGCTCTCCTGCTGCATCCGGCATGACTTCGCCTACTGGAAGGGGGGCTCCTACGCCGAAAGGCTCGCCGCGGACCAGGCCCTGGAGGAGTGTGTCGCCC
>JBFHXN010000430.1:0-2823 GCA_041598955.1 Desulfuromonadales bacterium
CACATTCTGCCCGGTCTTCTTTTCTGTCGGCCGGTGGGCCTGGGGGTGGGCCCCTGGGGTGGAAGGGAAATCTCCTTCTGCGGGGGTAATCTGCAGGATATGCACCAACTTGGCCGGAGATTGGAGCGAGGCGGCTCGAGCGCCTGCACAATGTTTCCGGGACTCTCGTCCACCGTGCCGCTCTGCCAGGGAAGGGGCCCGGAGGGGAAGGCAAAAAAAAGGCGGGCCCGACCGGGCCCGCCTTAGACTTTTGACAAACTGATTTTTCAGCAGCCAGCTAGACGACCTGCTCCATGGCCCAGACGCCGCAGGGGCAGATGCCGGCGCAAATGCCGCAGCCGATGCAGACGTGGTCGTCCGAGAGGTACTCGAAGCCCCCGTTGTCCGTCTCCACTCTCCGGATGGCCCCTTCGGGGCAGGCCTCCAGGCACATGGAGCAGTCGCGGCAGGTGCCGCAGGAGAGGCAGCGGCTGACCTCGTTTTTGGCGTCGGTCACGCAGAGGCGCCCGCGGTTCTGGGGGCGGAAGAGCTCCTTGGAAAGGCAGCTCTGGGGGATGACCTCCATCTTCTTCACCGGGACGAGGGGTTTGCCGGCGAGGTAGTCGTCGATCAGTTGGGCGGCCTCGGTCCCCTGCCCGATGGCATGGGTCAGAAGCCCCGGCTTGATGGTGTCGCCGATGGCGAAGACGCCGGGGGCCTTGACCGATTGCCAGCAGCCGTCGACATCCATCATCCCCCGGTCGGTGAGCCACTCCCGGGGAACGTAGGAGAGGTCGGGGCGCTCGCCGATGGCGATGATCACCATGTCGGCCTCGATCAGCTCGCCATCCTTGGTCCAGAGCCCCTTTCCGTCGATCTTCTCGGTGAAGACGGGCCAGCGGATATCCCCACCCAGGGCCTTGACGCCGTCGATTTCGTGCTTGTAGGCGGCGGGGCGCTGGATGTCGATAGCCGTCACCTTTTTGGCTCCCATGGCGTAGGCGCCGAGGCAGACGTCCATGCCGGCGTTGCCTGCGCCGATGACGATCACCTTCTCGCCGACCTTGGGGCGCCCTCCGGCGTTGATTTCCTTGAGAAAATCGAGCCCCTTGACCAGGCGGTCGTGGCCGGGGAAGGGGATGATGACCGAATTGTGGGCGCCGCTGGCGATGACCACCGCGTCGCTCTTCTTCCGGATGGTCTCGAAGAGGGGCGCATCGACAGGGGTGCCGGCCTTGATGGTGACACCGAGCCCCTTGATGCGGTCGATTTCCGATTTCAGGGAGTTCTCCGGCAGCCGCGAAGTGGGGATGGCCTGACGCAGCTTGCCTCCGACCTCCTTGTCGGCTTCGTAGATGACGACCTCGTGTCCGGCCAGTCGAAGCTGCCAGGCCGCCGAGAGCCCTCCGGGGCCCCCGCCGATGACGGCGACCTTCTTGCCGCTGGCGGGGCGGGGTTCGGGGGAGGCGGCCTCGAGGGAGAGCCTTCCCAGCTCCTTCATGGCGACGGGCTTGTCGAGGAACTGCCGGGTGCAGGCGTCCATGCAGAGGTTGGGGCAGACCTCCCCGCAGACGCTGGCCGGGAAGGGGGAGTAGTTCAGGACCAGCTCCAGGGCTTCCTTGACCTTGCCCTGGCGCAGCAGCTTGATGCGGTCCTGGGTCGGGATGGAGGAGGGGCAGGAGGTCTGGCAGGGGGCGCCGTAGCGCTTGTCCTGCCAGTGGGGAATCTTCAGGCGGTCGGCGCCGCTGTTGACCAGGCCGGCTACGTGGGCGTAGTCGTCCTTGACCACGTCGCCGAAAATCCCACCCTTCACCCAGTGGTTGAGGCGAAACTCCCGCATGGTCATGCGGTGGTGGACCTTGCGCTCTTCGTAGGTCTTGGCGACGATCTTGCGCCAGGAGGAGAAGTCGCTCAGCTCGGCGAGGAACTTGGTCCGGTCGATCCTCTCCAGGAAGGACGGCAGCCCCTCGTTCAGGAATTTCCGGTCGGCCTCGTCGAGATCGAGGAGCCAGACATCGTCGGAGAGCCCTTCCACGGGGCCCCGGACGTAGATGGTCCCCCCGACCATCCCTTCGCAGCTGCGGTCGCCTAGAATGGAGTCGAGGCCGGCGCAGTCGACACCGCAGACCACGGCGATCCCTCCCCCCATGAATTCGAAGGAGAAGGAGCCCGTGTTCTTGAGAATCCAGAACTCGGGGGGCTCGTAGGCCGGGTCGTGCTTCATCAGGGAGCCGGAGCGGGTTCCGACGCGGCCCGCAACGAAGACCTTGCCGCTGGCGGCGCAGTGGGCGGTGGTGTCGCCGCCGTCCCCCTTGATGGTCAGGGTGGCGCCGGCGTTGAGCCATCCCGCATCGGCGGGGGCGCTCCCCTCCACGATGATTTCGGTTCCGTCGAGGCCGAAGGAGCCGACCCGCTGCCCCGGGTTTTTCACCCGGAAGCGCAGCGGCTTGCCGTCGGCGGTCCAGAGGGGGCCTCCGATGTCGTGGTGTCCCGAGGAGAGAACCTCGAATTCGGTCTCCCCGGCCTCCAGGGCGGAGTAGATGCTCTGGAGAAGCTGCTGGGTGGAGACGCGCTTGTCGTTTTCGTCAAAGCCTAGAATTTTGGCGGGCATGGTCAAAGCTCCTGTGTGGCTCGAGCGGTCAGTCGTGAAGGTCTGTCTTTACCGGTTCCCGGCCCGGGGCTCAGCAGACGTATTGGATCTGCAGGCGCTCTGCCACGGCCCGGTCGGTGGAGACCAGGGCGTCGGAGCGTCCCACGGGCAGGGTGCTGTTGCCGATGGGGGCCATCAGCTTCTTGAGCTCCTGGTCCATGGCCAGGAAGTAGTTGACGATGTTCTGGGCGACC
>JBFHXN010000431.1:0-2800 GCA_041598955.1 Desulfuromonadales bacterium
CCTCTTCCGACACGACAAAACGAGCCGGACGCAAGGAGCATCTCCATGGAAACGAAGTCCTGGTCACCAGCCGATCTCCTCCAACTCTCGGGAGGGTACTGGAGCGCCTGCGCCCTGCATGCCGGGGTGGCTCTCGATCTCTTCACCCCCCTGGCGAAAAACAGCCTGAGCGCCGGGGTTCTGGCAGAGCAGCTGGGGATCGACCGCCGCGCCCTGGGCATGCTCCTGAACGCCCTTTCCGCCCTCGGGCTGCTGGAAAAAAAGAGAAAGGACTATCTGGCGACACCCTTCGCCTCTGAATTCCTCTCACGGAACTCCCCCAAATACCTCGGTCACATCATCCGCCACCATCATCACCTCATGGCCTCCTGGGCCCACCTCGACCAGGCGGTAAAGGCCGGGGGGCCCCTTCGGGAACGGGCTTCCCACGGAGAGGGGGAGGTGGAGCGGGAAAGCTTCCTCATGGGGATGTTCAACCTCGCCATGCAACTGGCCCCGAGGATCGTGGAGGGGGTCGACCTCTCCGGCCGCAAGCGGCTTCTCGATCTGGGCGGCGGGCCCGGAACCTACGCCATCCACTTCTGCCGGAAAAACCCCGATCTTCAGGCCGTGGTCTACGATCTTCCCGAGACCCGGCCCTTTGCCGAGAAGACCATCGCGGCCTTCGAAATGGCAGAGAGGGTCAGTTTCGCCGAGGGGGATTTCATCGAGCAGGGGATCGAGGGGCCCTTCGACGTGGCCTGGCTCTCCCACATCCTGCACGGCGAAGGCCCGGAGGGGTGCGCCGTGATCCTGGAGAAGGCCGTCGGCGCCCTGGGCCCCGGAGGGCTGATCCTGGTGCAGGAGTTCATTCTCGACGACAGCGAAGACGGCCCCCTCTTTCCGGCTCTCTTCTCCCTCAACATGCTCCTGGGAACCCCCAGGGGGCAGGCGTACTCCCAGGGGGATCTTTTTTCCATGCTGGGCTCCGCCGGGGTGGGGTATCTGCGCCGGCTCCCCCTCGACCTGCCCAACGGGGCGGGGGTCATCGCCGGGATCGTTCCCTCATAGGGATTCAAGACTGCTTTCAAAATGAGAATCTAGGCTTCCGGGGTCTTGTCCCCCGGAGATTCACTTTGGCGTTTCATCAAGGAGGAGATTCGATGCGTACCGGCAACCCGATGCTCAAGGAAAACGTTTTCACCCGCTCCCTTCCGGGAACGGAGCTCATGACAATCCAGGGAGCGGTCAACAAGACCGTGGCCCTGCTGGCGCTGGTGGTGATCGGCGCCTCCTGGACCTGGAGCCTTTATTACAAGCAGGGTCCCGAAGTGGTCATGCCCTGGATGATGACGGGGTTGATCGGCGGCTTCATCGTGGCCATGGTCACCATTTTCAAGAAGACCTGGGCCCCCGCCACGGCCCCGGCCTATGCCGCCCTCCAGGGGCTCGCCCTGGGAGGGATCTCGGCCTTTTTCGAAGGTCGTTTCCCCGGCATCGTCCTGCAGGCCGTGGCTCTCACCTTCGGGGTGCTCTTCTGCCTGCTGATGGCCTACAAGTCCCGGCTGATCAAGGTCACCGAGAATTTCAAGCTCGGGGTCGTCGCCGCCACGGGCGGCATCGCCCTGGTCTATGTCATCGGCTTCATCGGAAGCTTCTTCGGATGGCAGATTCCCTACATCCATGAAAGCGGCCTCGTTGGCATCGGCTTCAGCCTCTTCGTGGTGGTGATCGCCTCCCTCAACCTCGTTCTTGATTTCGATTTCATCGAAGCCGGCGACGGAAGAGCTCCCAAGTACATGGAATGGTATGCGGCCTTCGGCCTGGTCGTCACCCTGGTCTGGCTCTACCTGGAGATTCTCCGTCTGCTCTCGAAACTGCGGAGCCGGTAGGGGAAGGTCCGGGATATTTTTGACGCCGTGGAACGAGAAAGGCGGGATGAGGTTCTCATCCCGCCTTTCTCGTTATCTCTTGTCCGTAAGGTTTCAGGCCGTCATTTCTTGTGGCATCCCGTGCACTGGGTCGGGCCTGCCCCCTTCTCCTGGTGGCAACCCTTGCAGAGCTTGTGGGCGCTCTCCTTGTCGAGGGCGATTTTGACCGGGGGCCCCGTGGGATGGCAGGTGGAGCACTCGAGACGGCCGGCGTGGCCGGCATGGTCGAAGGTGACCAGACCGTAGGAGGCCTTGTAGGTGACCGTTGCGGCGGGGGTCGCCTGCTTCGGGGCAGGTGTAGCAACAGGGGCCGTGGCCTTGGGGGCTGGGGAGGGAACCGGAGCCGGCTTGACGGCGGGCGCCGGCGCGGCTTCAGTCTTTTCGACGGCGGCGGGAGGCGGCGTTTCGGCCTGGACCGGGGGCTGTTCCTGGGCCGGAGCGGCCGGAGCGGCGGCTTGCTGCTCCGGGGCCTGGGGAGTGGACTGCTCTTTTTCGCAACCGGTGGTGACAAGGGCGAAAAGGGCAAGAATGATCAGGGCCGAGCGGGTCATGGCGTCTCTCCTTGGATGGCAGGTGTGGGAATTCGGGGCAAGGATAGCAGAATCTGCTTGGACCGCCACCCGAAAATTCTCGAATGAACCTGAATAGTCATGGGTAACCGTTTGGAACTATAAAGAAAGGGGCGCCCGGAGACGCCCCTTTCTTTATAGTTAAACCTCGGCCTATCTCATTCCTCGTCGGGGATCTTGAAGACCTCGAGCACTCCGGGCAGGGCCCTCAGCTCCCCCTTGTCGATGATGTGGGTGTCGCCGATGACCCCGAGAATGACCCGGTTGGTCCCCGTCGACTGGTGAAAGTCGAAGTCGCGGTCGATCAGATACTGTTTGACC
>JBFHXN010000432.1:0-2794 GCA_041598955.1 Desulfuromonadales bacterium
GGAGGGGGGGCTGCTCCAGGCCCTGCTCGCCGAAGGGATTTCCCTGTTGGCCGCCGACCTGATTGCCCTGGCCGCCCTGCCCCTGCGGGCCATCGGGCGGGCCGCCGCCGCCGGCAACCCGGCGATCTGCCACCTGCTCCTTGGCCTCCCCGCCGAGCCCCTGCTCTTTCCCCCCCACCGTCCGGCCTCCCCTCTGGGAGAGGCCGTCGAGACCTCTCCCCTCGGTTTCGAGCTCCCCGTCCCCCTCTATCTCTTTCCCCTGGTCAGCGGCTTCGTGGGAGGGGATCTCCTCGCCTTTCTCTTCTCCCGGGAACCCCACCCCCCGGAGAGCTTCTACCTCGACGTCGGGACAAACGGCGAGATGGCCCTGTTGAGCGCCGGCCGCTGGTGGGTGACCTCCGTGGCCGCCGGGCCGGCCTTCGAAGGGGGAGGGCTTGCCTGCGGCATGCCCTGGGGTCCGGGGGCCGTGGAGGGTGTCGCTCTCGACGGAGAGAGGCTGCGCTTGACGGTCGCCGGCGGGGGCCTGCCCCGCGGAATCTGCGGGACGGGCCTGGTGGAGGCGGTCGCCGCCGCTCTCGGGGGGGGGCTCATCGACCGCTCCGGAACCCTCCGCGACCCCCTGGCCGTGCCGACCAACCTCGCCCGCCATATCGCGGAGACCCCCCGGGGGCGGTCCCTGCGGCTCTACCGGGATGCCGCCGTCGATCTGCAGATCAGCCAGGAGGAGTTGCGCGCCTTCCAGTTGGCCAAGGGGGCCATCCGGGCCGGGGCCGAATGTCTGCTGACGCGGGCGGGGCTTTCCGCCGACGGGGTGTCAGAGGCGGTTGTGACCGGCGCCTTCGGCTTCCGGCTGGCCCGTGAGGCCCTCAAAGGGGTTGCCATGCTCCCTCCAAACATGGTAGATAAAGTGCGCTTTGTGGGGGCCGGGGCCCTTGACGGCGTCGCCCGGATGCTCCTCGACCCGGCAGGTCTCGAGCGGGTCTCCGAACTCGCGGCCCGCCTCAAGCCCTACCCCCTCTCGGGGACCCCGGCCTTTGAAAAGGCCTTCCTCGCCTCCCTCGACTTCTGAAAAAAAACCGCCCCAGGACGGTTTTTTCTTGTTTTCGGGGGGCGTATACGGCAGGGAGCTGCCAGGGGGAGGAAGGGGCCCATTTTTTACCCGTTCACTTTTCTTCGCAAAGGTGCAAAGGTGGCCGGGAAAGACGCAAAGGCTGGGGGAAGCCGGTCCGATGTTTTTTCCCGTGTCTTGTCTTTTCCCCCATGGCGTTGAGGCGACATTCTTCTTGGTCAGCCAAGTCCGTTCTTTTTCCGTTTTATTCCATATCTAATCCATCGAGAAAGGGAGATCCCTATGGCCGTCATCAAGCGGGCCCTCATCAGTGTTTCGGACAAGACCGGCGTGGTCGAACTGGCCAAGGAGTTGCACGGTTTCGGGGTCGAGGTCCTCTCGACGGGAGGGACCGCCAAGCTGCTGCGGGAGGCGGGGGTGGCGGTGAAGGACGTCTCCGACTACACCGGCTTTCCCGAGATGCTCGACGGCCGGGTGAAGACCCTCCATCCCAAGGTCCACGGCGGTCTGCTCGGGGTGCGGGACAACCCCGCCCACGTGGCCAAGATGCGCGAGCACGGCATCGAGAATATCGACATGGTGGTGGTCAACCTCTACCCCTTCGAGGCGACGGTGGCCAAGGCCGGCTGCACCCTCGAGGACGCCATCGAGAACATCGACATCGGCGGCCCGACCATGCTGCGCAGCGCGGCCAAGAACAACCGCTTCGTGACCGTTCTGGTCGACCACAGCGACTACGCCCCGGTTCTGGCGGAGATGAAATCCTCTTCCGCAGCGGTCTCCGAGGCGACCAACTTCCGCCTGGCCGTGAAGGTCTACCAGCACACGGCGGCCTACGACGGTGCCATTTCCAACTGGCTCGGCGGCCGTCTCGAAGGGGAATCGGTCCAGTATCCCCCCACCCTGACCCTGCAGTACCGCAAGGCCCAGGGGATGCGCTACGGAGAGAATCCCCACCAGGGAGCCGCCTTCTATGTCGAGCATCAGGTGAAGGAGGCCTCCATCGCCACCGCCCGCCAGCTCCAGGGGAAGGAGCTCTCCTACAACAACATCGCCGACACCGACGCGGCCCTGGAGTGCATCAAGCAGTTCTCCGAAGGCCCCGCCTGCGTCATCGTCAAGCACGCCAACCCCTGCGGGGTCGCCCTGGGGGGGAGCCTTCTCGAGGCTTACCAGAGGGCCTTCTCCACCGATACCGAGTCGGCCTTCGGCGGCATCATCGCCTTCAACGGCGAACTCGACGCCGCCACCGCCCGTGCCATCGTCGAGAAGCAGTTCGTCGAGGTGATCATCGCCCCGGATGTGACCCCCGAGGCCGTCGAGGTCGTGGCCGCCAAGAAGAACGTGCGGCTGCTCTCCTGCGGCGCCTGGCCCGCCGAGCCCGCACCCCGCCTCGACCTCAAGAGGGTCAACGGCGGCATGCTGGTCCAGGACGCCGACCTGGCCCTGACCGGCGAGCTCAAGGTCGTCACCCGCCGGGCCCCCAGCGAGCAGGAGATGCGCGATCTGCTCTTTACCTGGCGGGTCGCCAAGTTCGTCAAGAGCAACGCCATCGTCTACGGCAGGGATGGGATGACCATCGGCGTCGGTGCCGGGCAGATGAGCCGCGTCAACTCGGCGCGCATCGCCGTCATCAAGGCCGAGCAGGCGGGACTTGATGTCAAGGGTTCGGTGATGGCCTCCGACGCCTTCTTCCCCTTCCGCGACGGCCTCGACAACGCCGCA
>JBFHXN010000433.1:0-2789 GCA_041598955.1 Desulfuromonadales bacterium
AGTACCGGAGGAGACCATCCGGACCATCTCGATGTTGGGATAGGCTTCGCAGACCATTTCGGCCAGCTCGATCTCGAGGCGGGTGGGGGCTCCGTAGGAGGCCCCGTTTTTGGCTGCGGTCTGGATGGCCTCCACGACCTTGGGATGGCAGTGGCCGAGGATCATCGGTCCCCAGGAGCCGACGTAATCGATATAGGCGTTGCCGTCGGCATCGTAAATCTTGGAACCCTCGGCGCGCTCAATGAACAGCGGGTCGCAGCCCACCGACTTGAAGGCCCGCACGGGGCTGTTGACCCCCCCGGGGATGATGCGTTTGGCTTCGGCGAAGAGGGCCGCGGATTTCTGATGGTTCATTCGGGATTCCCCCCTGATCTGGATAGTAGGTGTTTGATGGGATCTGAGCGGCAGGAGCCGCGCCGGAGCCGGGCGGCAGGCCCACAATTAACCACAGGCGCCTGGGGTTGTCAAGAATGCCCGTGGGGCTCCTCCTGCGGTTGAGGGTGGATGGAACCCGGCCTCTCCAGTGGATTTGACTTTGCCCGGCGGCTGGTCTATAAAGTCTGGTCTGACCAATCCGGCCCGGAGGCCCGAGGGAGGCCATGGTAGAGCTTCTTCTGATACTGGCGAGCGCGGTTTTCGTCAACAACTTCGTCCTCGCCCGCTTTCTCGGCATCTGTCCCTTCCTGGGGGTCTCCAAGAAAGTGGAGACGGCCCTCGGCATGGGGATGGCGGTCACCTTCGTGATGACCATCGCCGCCGTGGTCACCTGGTTCATCCAGTACCTGATCCTCATCCCCTTCGGCATCGAATACCTCCAGACCATCGCCTTCATCCTGGTCATCGCCTCCCTGGTACAGCTCGTGGAGATGGTGATCCAGAAGACCACCCCCGTCCTCTACCAGTCCCTGGGGATTTTTCTCCCCCTGATCACGACCAACTGCGCGGTCCTCGGCCTTGCGGTGCTCAACATCCAGAAGGGCTATTCCTTTCTGGAGAGCGTCGTCTTCGCCATCGGCGCCGCCCTCGGCTTTACCCTGGCCATGGTCCTCTTCGCAGGGCTGCGGGAGCGCACCGATCTCTGCCCGGTCCCTCGGAGCTTCCGGGGAACGGCCATCGCCCTGGTCACCGCAGGGCTGCTTTCGCTGGCCTTCATGGGCTTTGCGGGCTTGGTGAAGGGATAAGTCTTTATTGCAGGATGCAGGGGTCAGCCCAGGAGAGTCTTTCCTCGCCCCGGCCGTCTGGTGCCTGAACCCCAGAGGTTTTTATGCTTGAATCCATTCTCAGTCTCGGCGCAATCGGTCTGCTCGCCGCGGTGGCCCTCGGCCTGGCGGCCAAGCGCTTCGCCGTGGAAGTCGACCCCCGGGAGCTCGCCATCCTGGAGCTGCTCTCCGGGGCCAACTGCGGGGCCTGCGGCTATCCCGGCTGCGGAGCCTACGCCAAGGCCGTTGCCGCCGGGGAGGCCTCCCCCTCCCTCTGCCCTGCCAGCGGGCCCGAGACCACGGTGCAGATCGCCCATGTCATGGGGGTCGAAGCGGTGACCTCAGCGCCCCAGGTGGCGGTGGTCCTCTGCCAGGGTGACAACGCAAAGGCCCAAGCCAAGTACCGCTACCTCGGGCTGGCCGACTGCGTGGCCGCCCAGAAGGTGGCCGACGGCCCCAAGCTCTGCCCGGGGGGGTGCGTGGGGCTCGGCACCTGCGCCCGGGTCTGCCCCTTCGGCGCCATCGAAATCACCGCCGAGGGGCTCGCGGTCATCAGCCGCGAGAAGTGCACCGGCTGCCGCAAGTGCATCGCGGCCTGCCCCCGCTCCGTCATCCGCATGACCCCCCTCGATTCCACGGTGCACGTTCTCTGCAACAGCCGCGACAAGGGGGCCGTGGTGCGCAAGTATTGCACGGTCGGCTGCATCGCCTGCCAGATCTGCGTGAAGACCGCCCCCGAGGCCTACGTGGTGGAGGATTTCCTCGCCCGGGTCGTCTACGAGCATTACCAGAAGGCCGCCGTGGCCGTGCCCAAGTGCCCCACCAAGTGCATCAGGGATTTCGCCGAAGGCTACCCGCAGGGGAGCAGCTTTCCGCCGCCGGTGGTTCCGGTCAAGCCGGAAGTCGCGGCCTGACCCTCGGGCCCTGGCCTCCCTCGATAGAAAGAGCCGCTTTTCCGTGGTGAAGAGGATATGAAGCTCAAGACCTTTCCCGGCGGGGTTCACCCCCCAGACAACAAGTCCTGGTCGGCCCACAAGCCGATCGAGGAGTGCCCTCTGCCGGCCGAGCTGGTCATCCATTTCGCCCAGCACATCGGCGCGCCCGCCGAGGCCTGCGTGGCCGCCGGCGACCGGGTCAAGCGGGGCCAGGAGATCGGAAGGGCCAAGGGCTTCGTCTCGGTCCCGGTCCACGCCTCGACCTCCGGGGAGGTGGTGGCGGTGGAGCCGAGGCCCCACCCCTCGGGCAAGGCCCTTCCCGCCGTGGTCATCCGCCCCGACGGGGAGGATGCCTGGATCGAGCTCCCCCCGGCCGGCGACCCTCAGAGCCTCACCGCCGACGCCATCCGGGACCGCATCCGCGCCGCAGGGATCGTCGGACTCGGAGGGGCGACCTTCCCCGCCCACGTCAAGCTCTCTCCCCCCGAGGGGAAGCGGATCGACACCCTCATTCTCAACGGCGTGGAGTGTGAACCCTACCTGACCGCCGACCACCGGCTGATGCTCGAGGCTCCGGAGCGGATACTCGACGGCGCTGCCCTCCTCGCCCGGGTGCTGGGGGTGGAGCGCACCTGCATCGGCATCGAGGCCAACA
>JBFHXN010000434.1:0-2776 GCA_041598955.1 Desulfuromonadales bacterium
CGATGACGAAGGCGAGGGAGGTGTCCTTGAAAATGGCGATGAACTGCCCGACGATGGCGGGGATCATCTGTTTGAGGGCCTGGGGGAGCACGATGTGGCGCATGGTGCGCCAGTAGCCCAGGCCGGTGCTGAAGGCGGCCTCGAACTGCCCCGGGGGGATGTTCTGGATGCCGCCGCGAACGATCTCCGCCAGGTAGGCCCCGGTGAAGAGGGTGAGGGCGATGGTGGCGCTCCAGAAAACGTCGAGATAGGCACCGGTAAAGATCGGCAGGAAGAAGTAGACCCAGAAGATGACCATGATCAGGGGGGTCCCCCGGATGACCTCGATGTAGAGGGTGCAGGGGAGGCTCAGGATGCGGTTCTTCGCCAGGCGGCCCAGACCGGCCAGCAGACCGATGCCGAAGCTGACGGTGATGGCGATCAGCGACATGAGGACGGAGAGCCCCAGCCCCCCCAGGCCCCAGAAGAGTTCGCTCTCCTCTCCCCGGGGGAAGCGCCAGATGAGCAGGGTGGAGAGGTTCTCGGCGATCACCCCCCAGTCGAGCCGCAGCAGGCCCAGGGCCGCCTGGAAAAGCAGGAAGAGGAGCAGGACCGTGAAGGCCCCTTTGAACAGCAGCCCCAGCGATCGTTCTACCCCCTGCCTCAGGCGCCTCAGCAGCGCACGCAGGGGGGAGTATCGCAGCGACGGCGGCCGCGGGGCGAAAAGACGGGCCACGGGGAAGGCGAGCCCCTGCCAGACCTTCTCGAAGGGCCAGAAAAAGACGTCCGCCAGGCGATAGCCGAGGGTGCGCTGCACGGGGGGGACGAGCTGGAGGCGCAGGTTGATCATGTTGAGCAGGGCCGAGATGGAGAGGGAGAGGGCGAGGTAGATGAGGGTGGCGGCCGTGGTCGCCTCGAACCCCTTGAAGGTCAGTGACTCGACCTGCTGGGACTGCCAGGTCAGCTCCGCCACCCCGACCACCATGGCCAGGGAGGAGTTCTTCATGTTGTTGAGGAATTCGCTCCCCAGGGGAGGGATGATGGCGCGAAAGGCCAGGGGCAGGATGATGGTGCGCAGGGCCTGGAAGTAGCTCAGCCCCGAGGCGTAGGCCGCCTCGAGCAGCCCCCGGGAGATCGACTGCAGCCCCGCCCGGATCACCTCGGCCATGAAGGCCCCCGTGTAGACCGACAGCCCCAGGGTGGCGCTCCAGAACTCGAACTCGTGGGCGAAGACCCATTCCCGCGCCCCCTCCGGCAGCACCATGGGAAAGGCGAAGTACCAGAAGAAGAGCTGGATCAGCAGGGGGGTGTTGCGGAAGAACTCGACGTAGGCAGTGGCCACCCAACGGACGGGGCGGAAGCGGGAGAGCCTCCCCAGGCCGAAGAGGGTTCCCAGGACCAGGGCCGCCGCCGAGCTGACCAGGGTGATCTGCAGGGTGACCTTGAGGCCCGAGAGGAGGTTGAGGCCGAAGTGCTCCCCGTAGGTGGGGTTGACCCGGTAGAGGACCGACCAGTCGAAGTCGTAGCCGAAATCGAAGATCCAGCCCCAGTAGAAGACCGCTCCCCCCAGCAGCAGGGCGAGGGTCAGGATCTGGAGGGAGGGCTGGGCGAAGAGGCGCTGAAGGGTCATGGTCGATCCGGCGGGGCCGCCCCGCGGCGGCGGAGAAAGCGGGCCCGCTCGCTGAGCCGGGCCCGCCCTCCGTCAGGGATTGCCAAGGGAAACGGGAAGTTCGAGGGGCACTAGGGCCAGATCTCGATCTTGCGGGTCAGGGGGAAGTAGTAGGGGGTGGAGGGTCCGTACCACTTGTCGTAGATCTTCCTGTAGGTGCCGTCGAGCCAGATGTCCTGCAGGGCGAAGTTGACGGCGTCGCGCCAGGCCGAGTCATTCTCCGGCAGGCCGATGCCGTAGGGCTCGTCGCTGAAGAAATCCCCCACCAGCTCAAACTCGCCGGGAACCTGGGCGGCGTAGCCCAGCAGGATGGTGCTGTCCGTCGACCAGCCGGCCACCCGTCCCATGCGCAGGGCCTGGAAGCACTCCGATTCCTTCTGGAAGGAGATGACGTTCTTCTCGTAGTCGGGGTCCCCCAGCTCCTTGAGCAGGTTCTTCACGTTGATCTCGCTGGTGGTTCCCTGCATGGTGGCGACCTTCTTGCCCACGAACTCCTTGAGATCCTTGAACTGCCCCTTCTTGGCCAGGATCTTCTGGCCGTCGAAGAAGTAGGTGATGGAGAAGTCGATCGACTTGTCCCTCTCCCGCTTGTGGGTCATGTTGGCCACCGACATGTCGATGCGCCCCTGCTGGACGAAAGCGATGCGGGTCTTGTTGGTCACCGGCACCCGCTCGAGCTTGACCCCCAGGCGCCGGGCGATCTCTTCGGAGATGTCGACGTCGAAGCCGACCCACTCCTTCTTGTCGTTGTAGAAGGCTCCGGGGATGGAGTCGGTCATGATCCCGGCGCGGACCACCTTCTCCTTCATCACCTTGTCGTGGGTCGGCCCGGCCAGGGCCAGGGGGGCCACCGCCAGCATCAGGGCCAGGGTCAGGACCGCCGTCTGAAGTCTGCCTTCGCGCATCGCTTTCCTCCTCCATCGGGGACAGGGCGGATCGGACCGCACCTCGCGGCCGCCGCGGGTTGGGCGTTCAATGGCTCAGAATCTTGCTCAGAAAGGCCCGGGTGCGCTCGCTTTTCGGGCGGGCGAAGAAATCCGCCGGCGGAGCATCCTCGATGAGCCTCCCCTCGTCCATGAAAATCACCCGGTCGGCCACCTCCCGGGCGAATCCCATCTCATGGGTGAC
>JBFHXN010000435.1:0-2773 GCA_041598955.1 Desulfuromonadales bacterium
CACGGCACCCATGTGGCCAGCATCGCCGCCGGCGACGGCATCGGCGGCGTCAATGCGAACGCCTATCGAGGGGTGGCGCCCGGCGCCGTGCTGTACGGCGCCAAGACCTTGGATGCGACGGGTTTCGGGTCTGACAGCGATGTCATCGCGGGCATCGAGTGGTGCGCCGACCAGCCGGACGTCGACATCCTGTCGATGAGCCTGGGGACCTTCGAAGGCTCTGACGGGCAGGACTCCGGGAGCCTCGCGGCAAACTGCGCGGCCGACCCGAACTTCAGCCCGGTTTGCGGCAACACCGGCAACGATCCCAAGATCGTGGTCATCGCCGCCGGCAACGCCGGCCCCTCGCCGGAGACGGTGGGCACCCCCGGCGCCGCGGAACTGGCCCTCACCGTCGGGGCGGTCGCCAACCATTCCGGCGACGGCCGGGGCGTTTATCTCGTCGCCTTCTCCAGCCGCGGCCCGACCCTCGACGGCCGCGTCAAACCCGACATCGTGGCGCCGGGCGTGCGCATCACCGCCGCCAATTCCGCCTCGCCCGCCGGCTATACCAGCAAGGACGGCACCTCGATGGCGACGCCCTTCGTCTCGGGCGTGGTGGCCTTGATGCTGGACGCCGACCCGGACCTCCGCTTGCCCGACGCGGTGACCGGCCAACTGCCCGGCGAGCGGATCCGCGATATCCTGCAGGCGACGGCCCAGGACCGGGGGCCGGACGGCCCCACCGGCGGCAGCAAGGACACCGAATACGGATTCGGCCTGTTGGACGCCTACGCGGCGGTGGCGGAGGCCTCGGGGCTCGCCCCGCCGAGCTATCAGGCCACGCGCTTTCCCGCCTACCACCGCGAGGTCGCCTCGGTCGTCGACGGCGGAGAGTGGATCAGCCAGGCCTTCGAGGTCGCCGGAGACGGCACCCCGCTCGCCGCCACGCTGACCATCGAAGGCGTCGAGATCTGCACCATCGGCAGCAACGCCCTCTGCGACCTCTTCGGCGCTGGCTGGGCCTGGGACCCGGACCTGGACATGGAGATCCTCGATGCCGTGACCGGGCTGCCGGTTCCGGCGACGGGCAGCGACATCACCCTGAGCGAATGTCCCGGGGCCGGCGAATATTGCGGCTCGGGCCGCCAGGAGACGGCCTACTTCTTGCCGACGGCACCCGGGAGCTACAGCATTCGGGTCTATTCCTTCGCCGGCGCCGGCACCTTCGCGCTCGAGGTCTCCGGACATCAGGCCGGCATCGTGGCCGACGCCGGCCCGGACCAGACGGTCACGGACAACAACGACGACGGCGCCGAGTCCGTCACACTGGATGCCAGCGCGTCCTTCCATTTCGACGGCACGATCGTCGCTTACGACTGGAGCGAGGGCGGCCTCTCGATCGCCAGCGGCGTATCCCCGAGCGTAAATCTCGCGGTCGGCGTCCACACCATCACCATGACCGCCACGGACGACGCCGGCGAGAGCGCCAGCGACGTTGTCGTTGTGACCGTCGACCCGAATCAAACTCCAATCGCCGATGCCGGCCCCGACCAGAACGTCGCCGACAACGACGCCAGCGGCACGGAGACGGTCACCCTGGACGCCAGCGGCTCCAGCGACCCGGGCGGCGGCACAATCGTCTTATATGACTGGTCGGACGCCGGCGGCCCGGTTGCCAGCGGCCAGACGGTCAACCTGGAGCTCGCGCCCGGGTCCTACGCCTTCACGCTGACGGTCATCGACAACGGCGGGGCCAGTGCCACGGACAGCGTCGCGGTGACGGTGCTGGCCAATCAGGCGCCGGTGGCCGATGCGGGCGCCGACCAGACGGTCACCGACAACGACGCAGACGGCGTTGAGACCGTCACCCTGGACGGCAGCGCATCGAGCGATCCCGGCGGCGGCACCATCGTCACCTACGACTGGTCCGAGGGCGCCACGCCGCTGGGCAGCGGCCAGACCCTGACTCCGTCCCTGGCGATCGGCAGTCACGTCATCACCCTGACCGTCACTGACGAGGCGGGCGTTTCGGCATCGGACAGCCTTACTGTCACGGTGCTGGCCAATCAGACCCCGATCGCCGACGCCGGGCCCGATCAGACGCTGAGCGATTTCGACGGCGACGGCGCGGAGAGCTTCACCCTCGATGCCGGCGCCTCCAGCGACCCGGGTGGCGGCACCATCGTCTCCTACGAGTGGTCGGAAGGCGGCGTGGTCATCGGCAGCGGCGCGAGCCTGGTGCTCGCCCGCGATATCGGGATCTACAGCTTCACCCTGACGGTGACCGACCAAGCGGGCGCCGGCGCCACCGACAGCATGATGGTGACGATCAATCCGGACCCGCATCTGGCCAAAGTGGTGCTACTGACCCACCTGGACGGGCCCGACGGGGCGACGACGGCCCTCGACGAAAGCGGCAGCGCCCACACCCTCACCTTCGCCGGCAATGCCCAGATCGACACGGCCCAGAGCCATTCCGGCGGGGCTTCCGCGTTGTTCGACGACGCGAGCACGACATATATCTCCATCGCCGACAGCGATGACTGGCACTTCGGCGCCGGCCAATTCACCGTGGAAGGCTGGGTGCGGTTCTCCTCCCTCAGCACCTACTCCTTCTTGTTCGGACAACGCATACCTGGCGGTGCGCAGCGCGCATGGCAACTAGACTGGACCACGAGCAATCAAATTCGTTTCCTCTACAGCACGAATGGGACGAATTTGATCACGCTCTCAGGTTCGTGGACTCCGACCGTGAACACTTGGTATCACATCGCCGCCGATCGCGACGCGA
>JBFHXN010000436.1:0-2772 GCA_041598955.1 Desulfuromonadales bacterium
CCCCCCGCCCCGTCCGTCGGACCCTCTGGTATGCTCCTTGCTTTTTCCCTGGAGGTCCCGGAGTTCCGGGCCCATTCGCACCACGACCCAAGGGGGAAGCGACGTGTCTGGCAAGAGGCTGCTCTTTGCGGTCCTGATGATTCTGCTCATGACCGCCTGCCGGGAGATCCCGGCCGACCGGCTCTACGCCCTGCGCCTGGAGCAGGCCCCTTCGGAGGCCGACTGGCAGCGGGCCCTGCCCCGCACCGTCACGGTGCGCGGGGGGCGGGCCCACAAGCGGGAGCCCCTGGCCGGGGTGGACGAGGACACGGTTCACACCTCCACGGCCTCCTGCCATCACGGTTCCACCCCGCCGGCCCCCCTGGCCGTCGACCTGCGGGCCTTCTATACCGATGACGAACTCTTTCTGCGCCTCTCCTGGCCCGACCCCACCCCCGACCGGGCCATGCTCGAGTGGGAGTTCGACGGGGCAGCCTGGAAGAACCTCGGGGGGCTGGAGGACGGCTTCGGGCTGCTCTGGGACGCCGCCGGGCGCTTTCCCCGCTTCACCTGCTCCTACGCCTGTCACCTGCACGACTTCGGGGTGGCGGGGGACAACTTCCACGCCACCAACCGCATGCAGCTCGCCCGGGAGGACGCCTGGCTCGATCTCTGGCACTGGAAGGCCCAGCGGACGGGGCGCTTCGGCTTTGCCGACGACCGTTTCCTCGACCGCGGCGGCATGCAGGGGGATCTGCCCGGGGAGATCTTCCTCCCCAACTCCCGCTTCGCCCGGGGCATGGGAGGGGAGGCCGAGCCCTTTTCCGAGGGGGACGCCCCCATCTACGACTACCAGGGGATCGCCTTCGGGAAGGGTTTCCTCCCTCCCGGCACCCGCGCCCCCGGCTACCTGACCGAACCCCCGGCGGGGGGGCGGGGGGAGATCCGCGCCACCAGCGCCTGGAGGGACGGGCGCTGGGAGGTGGTGC
Source organism: Desulfuromonadales bacterium (assembly GCA_041598955.1). GTDB lineage: Bacteria > Desulfobacterota > Desulfuromonadia > Desulfuromonadales > JBFHXN01 > JBFHXN01. The sequence continues at coordinate 969 of JBFHXN010000436.1, forward strand.
TGCGGCGCCCCCTGCGCACCGGCGATCCCCGTGACGTGGCCTTTTTGCCGGGGGACGAAGCCGGGGTCGCCTTCGGGGTGGCGGTCATGGACAGCACGTTGAGGGAACATTACGCCTCCTCCACCGAGGAGAGACTGGTCTTGATGGCCCGGCCCCAGGAGGCCGGAGCGCAGAAGGAGACGCGATGAACCGATGGATCCTGGCCCTTCTGGGGCCGGCCCTGCTTCTGGCGGCGGCCTGCACCGGCGGGGAGGGGGAAAAGGGCCCGGCCAAGGGCTCCATGGGGGAGGTGCGCGGCACCGTCGTCGCCCCCCTGGAAGGGGCGCAGGTCTACGTCTACCGCAAGGGGATGGATCTCTACGGGCCGGCCTTCGCCGTCTCCGAGGCGACGGGGGCCGACGGCACCTTTCTTCTTTCCCTTCCCGACGGCGACTACGTACTGGTGGTGCGCCGCCGGGAGAGCGGCGAGGGGAGCGGGCCCGTGGTGGCCGGGGACCACAAGAGCGAATTCATCCCTTTGGTCGTGCGGGGGGGGAGCGCCGAGCTGACCATCCGCGCCCCGGTCAAGATCGGCGACGCCCGGCAGGTGGCCAAAGAGGCCGCCGTGAGCCGCACCGGCCTCGCCGGGAGGGTGACCGACGCCGAGGGGAACCCCGTGGAGGGCTCCCGGGTGCATGTCTACGATCATGTGCAGATGTCGGAGCGCCCCAAGTTCGTCTCCGAGAAGACAGGACCCGACGGCCGCTACCTCGTCCACCTCCCCGAGGGGGGGACCTACTACCTGGCGGCCCGGGACAAGTTCGGAGGGCCCCCCAAGCTCGGCGACCTCTACGGCCGCTACGACCAGGGGACCATCGAGCCCTCGGCCGTGGTGGTGAAGGAGGGGGAGATTCTCCGGGAGGTCGACATCACCGTGACCAAGGTCTGGTGACATGGTGCGCTGCGCGATTCTTCTGCTGATCCCGCTGCTTCTGATGGGCGCCGGCTGCTCCCGGCAGGGGCCCATCGATCTGCCCGCCCTCGAGGGGAAGGCCCGGGCGGGGGAGGCGGCCGCCTTCCGGGAGCTGGTCGGGCTGCTCGCCGTGGCCGAAAACGACGTCGACAACCGGGCCTATGCCATCCTGACGGGCATGGGGCAGGCCTCCGTCCCCTTTCTGCGGGAGCGTCTCGACACCCCGGATGACCGCCAGCGGGAGTTTCTCCTGGGGGCCCTGGGGACCCTGAAGGTGGCCGAGGCGGTCCCCGAGATCGCCGCCATCCTCGGCGACGGCAGGCTGCAGCGCCGCTACGTCGCGGCCTGGGCCCTGGGGGAGATCGGCGATCCCCGTGCCCTGCCGGCCCTTCTGGCCGCCCTGGAAGAGGAGAAGGGGGAGGTGCGGCGCTATGCCACCCGCTCCCTGATCAAGTTCAACCGGGAGGCGGTGCCGGCCCTGCTCGCCCACCTTCCGACGGCCTCGCCGGCCTCCGAGGCGGCCGCCATCCGGGCCCTGGGGGACATCGGCGACGGGCGGGCCCTCGACTCCCTCCTGGAGCGGGTGGCCGGGGAGAACCGGGGCGAGGTTTTTCTCGCCCTGGGCAAGCTCAAGGATCCCCGGGCCGAGAAGGCCCTGACCGATGGGCTGCGGGACCCCGACTGGCGGGTGCGGATGAACGCCGCCATGGCCCTGGGCCCCGTCGGCTCGGCGGCCTCCGTCCCCCACCTGAAAAAGGGGCTCGCCGACGAGGTGATGGTGGTGCGGGAGTGGTCGGCCCGCTCCCTGGAGATGATCACCGGGAGCCACGTCACCTACCGCAACGAGAGGGG
>JBFHXN010000437.1:0-2748 GCA_041598955.1 Desulfuromonadales bacterium
GCCTGACGCAGAAGGTGGGTCGCCTCCTCAAGGATCTCCACCGCTCCCCGGCCCAGGCGGCGCTGTTTCTGGCGCTCGGTCATGACACTCCCGACGGATTGTTGGACTCGTGTTCCCACAGGGCTGATCAAAAAGAGGAAAGATGAGGAGAGGGCAGCGGCTCGTCGCTTTTCACCCGCCCGCTAAAGGTCTTTCCAGAGGGTTCCCTCGTGGAACGCCGAAGGGATGATCAGCAGCAGCCGGCCGAGATAAAAGAAGCTCATCCAGAGCAGCAGCAGGCCGAGCAGGGGAAGGGCCAGCCGCAGAAGGGGCCCGCTCCAGCGACGGCGCCGTGCCCGGGGCCCGGCCGCCGCCTCCAGGCAACGGGCGCAGAGAAGCCTCTCGGCGTGCTCGGTGACGCACTCGCGACAGAAATACCGGGCGCATTCGGGGCACCGGGCCACCGCTTCCCGATGGCGATGGTTGAAACAGCGCTGTTGGGCCAGAAGGGGCATGGGAGCTCAATTCTATCGGGGCTGCGCGGCTTCAGGCCGTCCCGGGCCGTCCCCCGCGTCCCTTGCTCAGGAGGGCGAGCAGGCCGAGCAGGCCCGTGCAGGCCGAAACGCCGGCATAGAGCAGGTTGAGGCCGAAGAGGAAGGGATGATCGGCCGGCTTCAGGGCGGCCATGGCCCGGACCTGTTCCCCCACCCCGGCGAGGACCGTCGGGTCGTTGATCAGAAAGTAGATCATGAAGAAGGCCGAACCGAGGAAGTGACAGGCGACAAAGTTGGCCAGAGCCGTCCAGGTCAGACCCGAGGCCGCCCCGGGGAGCCTGGCGCCCCTCTGCTTGACCAGGGCCGTCAACAGCAGCACGAAGAGAAAAAGGGCGAGCACCAGGGCGATCCCATAGAGAACGATTCCCGGGTTGAAGGTCTGCCAGAGGGTCAGGCCGGCTTCGAGGAGCAGGACCGGGAAGAGGAGCCGGTGGATCCCCCCGGCGTAGCTTGACAGCGGCGCGGCGGGAGAGGGCCGGGGAGCGAAGGGGGCCGGAGAGACAGGGCCGGCCCCTGCGGGAAGGCGGGTACGGGCCGCGATATCCTCCCTGGCCAGGCGCCCCTGGGCCTTCTCCAGAAGAGGTCCGATCCGGGTCAGGACCTTTCCGGCATCTCGCTGCCGTCTGAGGGAAGGGATTTCCTGGACGCCGAGGGGCATCTGGAGGTGGCAGACGCAGGTGGGGCCCCGCAGGTGGTTGAGAAGGATGAGAATGAAAAAAGGGGCGGCCGCAAGGGAAAAGCCGAGAGTCACCCCCCCGTTGTCGAAGAAGAAGGCGATGGCCGCTCCGATCAGGGGGAGCAGGCCGATGGCGAGCAGGGTGAGGCCGATGGCGCGGCGGCGGGAGGTCCCTTGGCTGACGAAGGCCTGGATGTCCTGAAAATAGTAACGCCGGTAGCGCTCCTGGTAGAAGTTGGAATCGACGGCCAGCAGGTGGTCCTCACCCATCCAGAGGGTGCAGCGGCGGTAGAAGCCCCGTCTTTTTCCGGGCAGTCGGCGGTATTTGAATGGCACGGTCTTTTGACTCATAGCAGGCTGACGAAGAAGAAGGTCCAGCCCGCGATCTGGGCTGAAGCGATGAGGATGGCCGCAACAAATCGGAGCTTGGTCCGCGGTAGAAGGCTCGTGGGGGCCTTCCAGTAGCGGATGGCCAGGTAAAGGGCCATCGGCGCCGTCACGAGGGTCGGGAAGACGAAGAGCATGGGGAAGATCGCCAGAGAGAGGGCGCTCTGGTCGTAGAGAAGCCGGCTGGTGATCAGCGGGGTCCAGTCCCCCCGCCCCCGGGCGGCCTCGATGCAGGAGGCGCAGAGGTGACGCCCGGCGAGCTCCAGGTCGCAGAGACTGCAGAGGAACCGCCCGCAGGACCCGCAGGGAACGGCCGCCTGCTTCTGGGGATGGTAGAAGCAGGACGCCTCCCCCTCGGCCACGGCCGGAGCCCCCCCGACAGGGATCTCCGGGCTGCGGTAGAGGGCGGGAAAAGCGGTGACCCGAAACTCGGCTGAGCAGACCTGACAGCGCCCCCCCTCGTCCCGGTTGTAGAGCTCCCCGGAGAGGGGGGAGGAGCAGCGGGTGCAGCGGACGAAGCCGCCGTTTCGGCTCAGGGGTCTCATCGGAACACCACCCGGGTGTCGGCGACCCGGTCGTGCAGGGCGCGTTTCTCCTCGTCGAAGGCGGCCATCAGGTAGCCGATCATCAGGGTCAGGCTGCTCAGGATCTCGGAGAAATAGCGCCCGAAGGCCCGGCCGTAGGTAATCCTCCCTCCGTCGGAGCGGATCACGGTCAGGCCGCAGGCCATCTTGCCGGGGGTGGACTGGTATTTGCCGAGGAAAAAGACGGTGTAGAGGATGGGGATGCCGAGTTGCACGGCGAACTGCACCACTGTGATCAGGATGAGATTGTCCGGCTCGGCCTTGGTGGCGGCGGAGAAGCCGACCCAGAACATGAGGGGAAGGAGGATGACCCCCGTTGCCATCGACTGGATGAGCCCGTCGAGAAACTTGGCGGCGAAACGGATCCAGAAGCCTCCGAAGCGCCTGGCCCCCGGGCGGGGGAGGCCCTGCCGCAACATCTGCAGGAAATCGGGCTTGCAGGGGGCGCAGACCCACTGCTCGCCGGAGCGGAGCATCTCCTGGCGGGGGGATATGCCGCGGCAGAGGCTGCAGGCCGCGTGGTCGGCACCGGGGAGGAAGGGGGTTGCGGAGGGTCCGGCCAGGGCCC
>JBFHXN010000438.1:0-2737 GCA_041598955.1 Desulfuromonadales bacterium
GCTGGATGATGAGCAGGGCACCGGCCTCCCGGGCGCTCATCCCCTTAATGTACTGCAGGTAGAGGCTCAAAAAGAAGGTCACCCCGAAGGTGGCGGCGTAGTTGAGCAGGGCCGCCAGGTTGGAGAGGGCGAAGACCCGGTTGCGGCGCAGAAGGGCGACGTCGAGCAGAGGGTAGGGGGTGCGGGCCTGGAGGGCCAGGAAAAAAGCGATGCCGCAGAGCCCACCCGCCGCCAGGACCCAGGCCCAGGGGCCCCGGTGGAGGTTGGAGGCCCCGGAGATCAGCAGCAGGATGGAGGCGGCGTAGACGAGGCTTCCTGGCCAGTCGAAGGGCTCCCCCCGGGATTCGGCCCACTCCCCCCGCAGCTTGGCGGCGGTGATGGCAAAGACCAGGAGGCCCAGGGGTACGCTGAGGTAGAAGATGGTCCGCCAGCCGAAGGAGGTGACCAGCGCTCCGCCGATGAAGGGCCCGCAGGAGATGCCGGCGTAGACGCTGGCCACGGCGATCCCCAGGGCCTTGCCCCGCTCCTCGGGGGGGAAGACGGAGACGACGATGGCGATGGTGGTCGCCATCACCATGGACCCCCCCATCCCCTGCAGGAAGCGCAGGGCGATCACCGACTCGATGGACCAGGCCTGGGAAAGGAGCCCCCCGGCGATGGTGAAGACGACGATGCCGCTCTGGAAGATGCGACGCCGGCCGTGGATGTCCCCCAGCCGTCCCATGGCGAGCAGGAAGATGGAGGCCGAGAGGACGTAGGTCGTCTCCACCAGCCCGAGCTGCAGGGCGCTCGCTCCGAATTCCCGGCCGATGGCGGGGAGGGCCACGCCGACGGCCGACATCATGAAGGGCATCAGGAAGTGGGCCGTGCAGACGGCGAAGAGGGTGGCCGAGCGGGAGACCTGGGGCTGCATCGGGGGTCCTTGGGGGAGGGGCGTTCGAGACTCCGGGGGCCCGGCTACCATAGCCGATTTGGGACCGGGGTCAAAGGGGTGGAGGGGCCTGGGGCGAAGAGTCCGGGCGATCAGGTTCTCAGAGGTAGCTCCTGCCCCCCATGTAGGTCCGGGCGAAGAAGGGGTTGGTCATCTTTTCGATGCGGACCGTCTTGCCCGTGCGGGGGGCATGGATGAAGCGCTCCTCGCCGATGTAGAGCCCGACGTGGGAGACCCGGCGCCCCCCGCCCGTGGCGAAGAAGACGAGGTCCCCCGGGCGCAGCTGATGTCTTGCGACGGTGCGTCCGGCGTCGAACTGGCTGCGGGAGTTGCGGGGGAGGTCGAGGCCGTTGAGGCGGTAGCAGACCATGGTCAGGCCGCTGCAGTCGAAGCCCTCTTCCCGGTCCGTTCCCCCCCAGCGGTAGGGGGTGCCGATGAAGCGGCGGGCGGTTTCGACCAGCTCGGCCCGCAGGTCTCCCCGGCCGCTGGAGCGGACCCGGGCCGCCGCGTAATCCCCGGGGGCGACGATGAAGAAGGCGTCGATGAGCCCCTGGGCCTGGAGCCTCTCCGCCTCGGCGCGGGCTCCCTGGTAGCTGCCGTGGTTGCCGAAACGGACCTTGTAGAGGCCCGACTCGTGCCGGAAGTAGTAGGCGTCGATGCCCAGCGCTCCCAGCCGGCGCTCCAGGCGCACCGCGTTGTCGAGGCTGGCGAAGGCCCCGACCTGGGTCGTGTAGCCCATCCGCGCCAGGGGTTTCTCCTCGTATTCCCCGAGCAGCCGCGCGATGGGGTCGGAGGGGAGCCCCGGAGAGGGGGGCGGGGCCGTCGATCCGGGGGGAGGCGGGGAGCAGGCGCAGACCAGCGCCGCTGCGAGAAGCAGCAGGAGCAGGGTTCGGAGGACCATTTTCCGGGGAGTCTCGATCGGTTTCATCCGGGGGCGCGGTCTTTCGGGTTCCAGGGCGAAGTTTCGCCCACAGGATACAGCCTGAAACATTCCGGGCCAAGAAAAAGCTTCTCCGCCGGAGGGACCTCGACTTTCTTCCCGGAGCCTGAAACGTGTTGCCGGGACGGCGCAGGGTGATATATCTTGCACCGGAGAGAGACGCAATCCAGGCGAACCGGGAGGTGGCGATGCAGCGGCAACTGTTTGACTGTGCGCAGATCGAGGAGAGCATCGGGGATATCTATCGCGCCCTGGCGGCCCGGGATGGGATGGACACGGAGCTGCGGGCCCTCTGGCGGGAGCTGGCCCGGGACGAGGACGCCCACGCCGAGCAGTTGCGCTTCGCCGGGCGGCTGAGCGGGGAGAAAATCATGAGGGAGGACAACGCCGTCTTCGAGGGCCTGGGGGAACTGCGACAGACCCTGGGGCGGATCAAGGAAGAGGTGGCGAAGGCGTCTCTCTCACAGCAGCGGGCCCTCCAGGTGACCGTGAAACTCGAGGAGGATTTCTGCCGGCTGCATTTGGGGGCCGTCGCGGAGATTAACGATCCCAAGATGCGGGAGATGTTCCAGGCCCTTGCCCGCAGCGACCGGGAGCATGTCGCACGGCTGCAGCAGTATCTCAAGGAGAAGTAGGTTTTCGATCCGGGGCGATTGTTTGGTCCGGAAACTTATTGGCGCGGCGAGACACGCCGTGCGGACAGGGGGGATTGGATGGGGATCGCAAGAGCGCTACGGGTGGCAGCGGCCGTCCTGCTGCTCGGGGTGTTTTTCACCCCGGCCGGGGCCGACGACGTGACGGGCCTGGAGCTGGGTCTGGGCTGGGGCGCCCGGAGCGATGATTTCGACTGGAGCATCGCCGGCACC
>JBFHXN010000439.1:0-2731 GCA_041598955.1 Desulfuromonadales bacterium
CCGGGCGGCGAGGGCCGGATCGGGGGAGAGGAGCCAGAGGGCCGGGCAGAGCCTCCGGGCCTGCCAGGCCGCCATCCCCTCGGCCACCCCTTCGGCCCGAGCCTCGGAGGAGACCGCCTGGAGCAGGGCCCGTTCCGAGTGACCGGGAGCCATCGCAACGGGGCGCCCGCGAAGGGCGGGGTCGACGACCCGGGCGACGGCGATGGGAAAGGCGGGGATGGCGAGGTGCAGGATGTCGCGGGGCAAGGGTAGAATCCGGTAATCATCCGTCGGGTGGGAAAAACTCAGCGTTCCCACCGAATCGGTGGAAACGGGCCAGTGGGTCTTATCCCCCCCTTCGGCCTCTACCCGCAGTGCCGGATCACCCCCACCACCACCCCCTCGATCTGAAGGAGGTCGGGAGCGGCGACGACGATGGGAGAGAGGGCGGGGTTGGCGGGGTGGAGTTCGATGGTGGCGCCCCGTCGCTGCAGGCGCTTGACGGTTGCCTCGCCGCCGAGCAGGGCGACGACGGTCTGGCCGTTTTCGGCGGTGAGCTGCTTGCGCACCACGACGTAGTCGCCGTCGAGGATGCCGTCTCCGATCATGGAGTCCCCCCGGACCCGCAGGACAAAGTGCTCCCCCGGGCCGACCATGGCGGGAGGAACCTCGATGGTGTCGGGAGTGGCCACCGCCTCGATGGGGCGGCCGGCGGCGACGGTGCCGGCCAGGGGAAGCTCCATCCCCCGCGCTCTGGTGCGCAGGGGGCGCAGCCCCCGCCGGGCGTTCCAGTCCCGGGCGAGGAGCCCTTCGCGCTCCAGGCGTACCAGATAGTTCTGCACCGTGCCGAGGGAGGAGAAGCCGAAGGCCCGGGCGATCTCCTGCTGGGACGGGGGATAACCCTCCTGGTCGAGGTGGGTCTCGATGAACTCGAGGACCTTCTTCTGCTTGGGGGTGAGCGGGCTCATGGAGACCTCCGGGGACGGTTGACGTTCTATCTATATGCGTAAGTTATGCGTAAGTCAAGGGATTAAATCGGCCCGACGGGCGTCAGGAGACCCGAAGACGCAGACCGTAGGGTGGAATAAGGCCCGCAGGGCCGTTTCCACAGATAATCTGGTGGGAACGCTGCGCTTTTCCCACCCTACGTAGCGCCTTGATGGCGACGGAGTGTCGTCGCGGAGGGGAATGAGGGGATCAGCGCCCGCCGCGCAGCAGGTAGAAGATCTCCAGGTTGCTCACCTGGCTCTGCCAGCGGCCCGTGGCCCGGCCGTAAAGGTCGATTCCGACGAAGAGCAGCAGCACAAGCAGCCCGAAGAGGACGGAGGGAAGGACGAGGCGGCCGGCGGCCTTGAGTTCCACAGCGCCCGGGGCCGGGCAGTTGTGCACGCAGCGGTAGCAGGCGTAGCACTCGCAGGAGCGCACGGTGCTCTTGTGCATCACCGGGAGCCAGGCGGGGCAGCGGGCGGAGCAGAGGCCGCAGCGCACGCAGAGGCGCTCGTCGCGGCGGATCTTGGCCAGGGAGAAAAGGGAGAGCAGGCCGAGCAGGGCGCCGTAGGGGCAGAGGTAGCGGCACCAGGCCATCTGCACGAAGAGGCTGGCCAGGGCGAGCAGGAGGATCACCGCCAGGGCGAAGAGGGAGGGGTGGCGGAAGAATTCGAGGAGCCGGATGTCGGCGATCTTGTGGTACCCCCCGGAGAGAAAGGCCTGCAGGCCCGGCAGGGGCATGGCCCAGAGGATGCCGTAGAGGAAAAAGCCGAGGAGCAGGTACTTGAGGGCCCGCAGGAGCAGGTCGAGCCAGAAGGGGGGGGCGAAGGTGCGCCCGAAGAGGCGCTCTCCCAGGCGCCAGAGCCCCTCGGAGAGGGGGAAGACAGGGCAGACCCAGGAGCAGAAGCCCCGCTTGAGGAACAGGGCGGTGAGAAGGGCCGCGAGCAGGATGAGGGCCGCGGCGGGGTGAACGGGGTGCAGCTCCCCGACCTGGACCCAGTGGCGAAGGCCCATCAGGCCGCTGATGGGGAGAAAGCCGTCGATGGCGGCGGGGCGCTCCCCGGCGCCGAGGGGCGCCGACTGCACCAGGGAGACCCAGCGCACCAGGGCGGCGCCGAGCCAGAGGTAGAAAAGGAAAAAGCCCCCCTGCACGAGGTAGCGGGGGAGCATGGGAGGGATGGGACGCTTCATCGTCCCCCCATCCGGCCGGAGCGGGAGCCGTCCCGCCCGGCGCGATCGAAGTACTGCCGGCGCAGTTCCCGGCGCCGCTCCATGCGCTCCTCCGGAGGAAGATCCCGCATCTCCTGGAGCTCTTGGCGGAGTTGCTGCCGCTCCTCGGGGGAGAGATCGCGCAGGCGCCTCTGGGCCTCCCGCAACCGCTCCTTCTGCTCGGGGGAGAGCTTCTGCCAGCGCTCGAAGCGCTCCCTCACCTGGCGGCGTTCTTCGGGGTTCATCTCGCGGTAATGCTGCAGCCGCCGGCGCAGCAGCTCCTTCTGTTCGGGGTCGAGTGCCTGGTAGCGGCGAAAGCGTTCGCGAAGGCGCTGCCGCTCTTCGGGGGAGAGTTGCTGCCAGCGCCCATAGGCCTTGCTCAGCTGCTCCCGCTGTTCGGGGGAGAGCCTTTCGAGGCGGGCGGCCGGGGCCTCGGTTCGAGACTCCTCGGCGAAGACCGGTCCGGAAAGGCCGGCGGAAAGGAGCAGCAGGGGGATCACGATCCATTTCATGATTCATCCTCCATGGCGGCGACGGTTTCCATCTCCTGCAGCAA
>JBFHXN010000440.1:0-2730 GCA_041598955.1 Desulfuromonadales bacterium
CCGTCGGGGAGGCGGCTGATGATGGCGTTGATGAGCAGGGGGACGGTCTGCTGCAGGCAGGAGGACCAGGCCAGGGGGAAGGCGAAGCGCAGGATCTCCAGGGCCCCCTTCTCCTCCCCCTCCCCCGGCGGCAGGCGGAAGCGCAGGGCGAAAAACCCCATCAATGCCGTCTCCACCACGATGCAGCCCAGCAGGGCGAAGGCCCCCAGGGCGGGCCCCGCGTACCAGCGGGCCCCCAGGATCAGGAAAAGAAGCAGCGCCCCGATGCGCACCCCCGTGGCGAAGGAAACCAGGGCCGTGCGCCGCGCCTGGATGACCAGCCCCTGAAAGAGCCCCCGGAAGCCGGTCAGAAAGGGGAGAAAGACCAGCAGGCCCAACACCGACCGGGCCCCCTCGGCCACCTCCCCCGTCACCCCCAGCAGCCGTCCCAGGACGAAATCCCCCACTGGGGTGAAGGCGAGCAGGGCGAGGACCACCGAGACGTAGACCGACACCAGCAGCACGAAGAAGATCGTCCCCCGGAGGGAGCGACGCCCCCGGACCATGGCGATGGCGATGATGTGATTCTGGTAGGAGGGGGAGGCGACGAAGAGGTGGACGACCATGGCCACGGAGAAGGCGGCCAGGGCCGTGATGAAATCCTCCTGCCGGGCGAGGGCGGCGTTGATGATGGAGTGGGAGACGCTCATCATCTGCACGTTGAGCAGCAGGGGGAAGAAGAAGAGGGAGATCTCCTTCTGGGAGAGGGGGGTCCGCTCGCTCATGGCCCCCGCCGGGGGAAGAGACGGAGAAGATCACGGGGGGTTTCGGCCCTGAAATCGCTGGGCGCCCCCCCCTCTTCGCCGAGCCCCCAGGCGCAGAAGCAGGTCTTCACCCCGGCGGCCGCCCCGGCCCGCAGGTCGGTGTGGTGGTCGCCGATCAGCACGGCCCCCGCCGGTGAAGCCTCCAGCATCCCGAGGGCCATCCTCACGGGAGCCGGGTCGGGCTTCTTGGCCGCCGCCCTGTCGCCGCCGATCACCACCGCAAAATGGCGCTCCAGGCCCAGGCCCCGCAGCAGGGCCTCGGTCAGGCCCTGGGGCTTGTTGGTGACCAGGGCCATCGGGACGCCGGCGAGGCTCTCGAGGAATTCGGGGATGCCGGGGTAGATCCGGGTCCGCTCCAGCAGGTGCTCGCCGTAGAGGAGAAGGAAGCGCTCGAGGCGCCCGGGGGAGAAGGCCCCCGGCGGCAGGGCCCGGGTCACTAGGGCCGTGGCGCCGTCGCCGACGTAGCCCCGGACGGTGGGCTCGGAGAGGGGAGGAAGATCGATTTCGGCCCGCAGCAGGTTGACGGCGGTGGTCAGGTCGGCCACCGAGTCGACCAGGGTGCCGTCGAGGTCGAAGAGGTAGGTGTCGAAGGGCATGGCTGAAAAAGCCTCGGGTTCAAACAGGCCGTCAGGCGTACTGGCGCTCGCCGAAGATGGCGGTGCCGACCCGCACCAGGGTCGCCCCCTCCTCGACGGCCACCTCGAAGTCGTGGCTCATCCCCATGGAGAGCTCCTCCATGGCCACGCCGGGCAGGCCGAGGCGCGCAACCTCTCCGGAGAGCTCCCGGAGGCGGCGGAAATGGGGGCGCACCTCCTCGGGGTCGTCGTACCAGGGGGGAAGGGTCATCAGCCCCCGGACCCGCAGGTTGGGAAGGCGGGAGACCGCCTCGGCCAGGGCGGGAAGAGCGGCCTCGTCGGTCCCCGACTTGCTCTCCTCTCCGCCGAGGTTGACCTGAAGCAGGACCTGGGCCTGGGCCCCGACCTTCCCCCACTGGCGATCGATCTCCCGGGCGAGGGAGAGGCGGTCGACGGAGTGGATGAGGGCGACCCGGCCGACGAGAGACTTGACCTTGTTGCTCTGCAGGGCGCCAATGAAGTGCCACTCGACGGGGGAGGGGACCTCCTCGGCCTTGGCGGTGAATTCCTGGACGTAGCTCTCGCCGAAGAGGGTCTGCCCCGCGGCAAAGGCCTCCTCGACCAGGGCCGCCGGCTTGGTCTTGGAGACCGCCACCAGGCGCACCCCCGCGGGGTCCCGCCCGGCCCGGGCGCAGGCGGCGGCGATCCTTTGGCGGATCCCCTCGATGTTGGCTTCGATCGACATCATCCTGGTCCTTGAGCTTGGTGGCCCGCGCCCTTCTCCCCCCCCCTCCCATGAGGGGAGGGGGCAAGGGGGAGGGTGAGGGATCTGCTGGAGCTTCAACTCCCCGGTACAGGCACCCTTCGGGAGCCAGTCCCAATGCAGTCTACGGTTTCCCCGCGAAGAGCCTCACCGCCCCGAGCCGCTCGAGCACCTCCACCACCTCGCAGAGGGGGAGCCCCACCACGCTGGTGTAGCTTCCGGCGATCGACTGGACCATGAAGGCGCCGATCCCCTGGATGGCGTAGGCGCCGGCCTTGTCCATCGGCTCGCCGGTGGCAACATACCCCGCGATCTCAAAATCTGTCAACTCCTTGAAGCGCACCTCCGTCTCCACCGCCCCGGCCACGGTGCCCCCCTGCTCCCGGTCGAGGACGGCGTAGCCGGAGAGGACCTTGTGGCTGCGCCCCGAGAGGGAGCGCAGCATGGCGCACGCCTCGCCGGCATCCCGGGGCTTGCCCAGGACGGTTTCGTCCCGCAGCACGATGGTGTCGCTGCCGATGAACCAGCGCCCCTCCAGACCGGGGCGCTCGGCCACCTCGGCGGCCTTCTCCCGGCTCAGGCGGATCAC
>JBFHXN010000441.1:0-2724 GCA_041598955.1 Desulfuromonadales bacterium
CCCCGCAGCCGCTCCCACCGACGCCTCCGGCGGAGGTCCCTCCCCTGACCGAGGTGGGCTGGGGGGAGGTCGAGGGGTGGGATCTGGAGGATCCCGTTCTGGGACTCGAGGCCTTCCTCAAGAGCTGTCGCGCGCTGGGGAACCGGCCCGCCTGGGCAGGGGTCTGCTCCGACGCCCGCCTGCTCGACCCGCAGGACAGCGGCGCGGCGCGGCGTTTCTTCGAGGAGCGCTTCGTTCCCTACCGGCTCCGGGCCGCCGACGGCACCGGAGAGGGGACCATCACCGGTTACTATGTCCCCGATCTCAACGGAAGCCGCAAGCCGAGCGCCCGTTTTGCCTATCCCCTCTACCGGGTGCCCGATGATCTTCTGGTCATCGATTTCGGGGATCTCTACCCCGAACTCAAGGGGATGCGCCTGCGGGGGAGGCTCGACGGCCGCCGGGTGGTTCCCTATTACGACCGGGCCGCCATCGACCGTTCGCCGAAGAATTTCAAGGGATCCGAGCTGCTCTGGGTCGACGATCCCGTGGAGCTCTTCTTCCTCCAGATCCAGGGATCGGGGCGGGTGCGTCTGGAGAACGGGGAGCGGATCTTCGTCAACTACGCCGACCAGAACGGCCACCCCTTTCGATCCATCGGCAAGGTGCTCATCGACCGGGGAGAGGTTCCCCGGGAGGGGCTTACCATGCAGAGCATCAAGGCCTGGGCGCGGCAGAACCCCGAGAAGGGACAGGCGCTGCTCCACCTGAACCCCAGCTACGTCTTCTTCCGGGAACTCTCCATCGATGTGCAGAGCCCCCCGGGGGCCCTCGGGGTTCCCCTCACCTCGGGGCGCAGCCTCGCCATCGATCCCCGCTACGTGACCCTCGGGGCGCCGGTCTTTCTCTCCACAGCCTGGCCGGGAAGCCAGGTCCCCCTCCAGCGGCTGATGATGGCCCAGGATACGGGCGGGGCCATCAAGGGGGCCGTCCGGGCCGATTTCTTCTGGGGGATCGGCGACGAGGCCGGAGAGTTCGCAGGACGGATGAAGCAGCAGGGGAAGCTCTGGGTCTTCCTCCCCCGGGAGCTCCCGGTGGTGGAAGGGAAGGTGGCCAGCCGCTGAGAGGGCTGCGGGCTGCTGAAAAACCCCCATCAGTATCTTTCCCCTCGACCTCGTCGCTGCGACGGAGCTCTCGCTGCGCCTCACTCCTCGATCTGCGGGCGCCTTGCATCTAGAAGGTTTTTGAGCAGTCCAAAAAACTGCTTTGTGAACAATCTGCAACTGTCGAGAGGGGCTATTCAATATTCGGTTTTCACGGGCCCGGCCTTTCGCCGGGTCCTATTTCGGCCATCGAGGCCGTACAAGGAGGCAAGCGGCAATGAGGATCAAGGCAGTCTGGATGTTGGTTCTGGCGCTGGTGCTGGTGGCGGGGCCCGCGATGGCGGGGCAGTACGGGGCGGTGAGGGCCGGTTTCCACTTCCCCGAGGAGAGCGGTTTTGACAATGGCATGCATCTCGAGGCGGCCTTCGGCATGGGTCTCGGGGATCTGGCCCCCGGCGCTGTCCAGGGGAGCCCCGGTCTCTCCCGCGTCAACCTGGAGGCGGCCATCGGGTACTACGAGTCCGATGATGACCGCCACTGGAACAACGGCAACTATGACTATGAATATTCCGTGGTTCCACTCCTTGTGCGGGGGATATTTAATGCTCCTTTGGAAGGGACACCGGTGTCATTTTACGGCGGCGCGGGGCTGGGGCTCTACATCGTGAATTCTGAGGTCCGTTTCAGAAACCCAGGTATTTTGATCAAGGAAGATGAAACCGACCTCGAGTTCGGCGTGCATGCCTTGGGCGGTGTCAGCATCGACATCACCGACCGGGCCGCCTTCCTGGCAGAGCTCCGGGGGGACCTTGTCTCTGATTCGATTTTTGACGTGGGAGGGGGTTTCCTCAACTTCGGCCTGCGCCTCGGCTTCTAAACGAGTAGAACAATGAGTGGGAAAAGAGCGGGGGGCTGCCGGTATGGCAGCCCCCCGTTTTGTTGTTCTGGCATGTTTGAGCAAGCTTTCGCGAAGGGGCTCGCGTCAATCCTCCCGCAAGAGGCCTTCGAGGGCCGCCTCGACCTCACGGCAGATCTCCTCGACCCTCTTCCCCCCGCAGGGGATGGTCAGGTCGGCGTGGCGCCGGTAGAGGGGGAGGCGGCGGCGATAGAGGTCGGCCAGGGTTTCGCCCGGCTCCATGACCAGCCCCCGGCGGTCCATGTCCCGGACCCTCTCCTCGATCAGGGGGAGGGGAAGGTCGAGGAAGACCACCGTCCCTCCCCGCCGAAGGGCCGCCATTCCCCGTTCGCCGTAGACGACCGACCCTCCGGTGGCGATGACGGCCCCTTCCGTCTCGAGCTCGAGCAGGACCTCCTCTTCCAGGCGCCGGAAGGCGGCCGGCCCTTCGGTGTCGAGGATCTGTTGAAGGAGCCGTCCGGCGCGGGTCTGGATGAGCAGATCGGTATCGACGAAGGGGCGTCCGAGGCACTTGGCGAGCACCACCCCGACGGTGCTCTTGCCCGCTCCGGGCATGCCGATCAGGATCAGGTTCCTTTCGGCCATTCAACCATCCTCGCGGCGTCCGCGCCGTTCCAGCGACCGCTCGAGGCGCTCCCTGAGTCGGGCGTTGTTCTCGGCGATCTGCGGGTCTCCGGCATGCCAGGGGGGGATGTCGTCGTAGTCGGGGATGCCGTCGTCGATCAG
>JBFHXN010000442.1:0-2715 GCA_041598955.1 Desulfuromonadales bacterium
ACCTGCTCGAGGAGGGAGTCGGAGCGTCCGGAGTTGAGCCTCGCCTGGAGTTTTTCCACCTCCTGCTCGAGTTCCCTCTGGCGCTCGAGGATTTTGTGCAGGCGGGTCTCCAGCTGGGGGCGGTCGCTCTTGACCATGGAGGCGAGCCGGTCGAGGGCCGCCTCCTGCTGGCGGACCTGCTCCAGGGCTTTGGCGCCGGTGACCGCCTCGATGCGCCGGACGCCGGCGGCGATGCCGGTCTCCTGCACGATCCTGAACAGGCCGATGTCTCCGGCGGCCTGGGCGTGGGTGCCGCCGCAGAGCTCCATGCTGAAGTCGCCGACCTTGACCACCCGCACCCGCTCGCCGTACTTCTCTCCGAAAAGGGCCGTTGCTCCGGCGGCAATGGCCGCCTCGGCCGTCATCTCCTCGGTTTCCACCCCGCGATTTTCACGGATGCGCCGGTTCACCTCCGCCTCCACTTGGGCGATCTCCGCGTTGGAGAGGGGGGAGAAGTGGGTGAAGTCGAAGCGCAGCCGCTCGGGGGTGACCAGGGAGCCGGCCTGCTTGATGTGGTCGCCGAGCAGTTCGGCGAGCACCGCCTGCAGGAGGTGGGTGGCGGTGTGGTTGAGGGCCGTCGCCTGCCGGGCCTCGCCGTCCACCGCGAGTTGGCAGTCATCCCCCTTTCGCAGGGTTCCGGAAAGGACCTCTCCCAGGTGGACGGTCAGTTCGGGCAGGGGCTTGCGGGTGTCAAGCACCCGCACCACGGCGTCCCCCGAGCGGATCTCCCCTCGGTCGCCGCTCTGCCCGCCCGACTCCCCGTAGAAGGGGGTCACGGTGGTCACGATTTCGACGCTCTCCCCTTCGGCGACCTTTTCCACGGGACGGCCGTCCCGCAGGATGGCGGCGACCTTTCCGCCGTCGGCGAGGGAGCGGTAGCCGGTGAAGGAGCTGCGCACCCCCTCTTCGGCGAGCTTGCGGTAGGCGGTGTTCACGGCCTGGTCTCCGGAGCCCTTCCAGTGCTCCCGGGCCTTGCGGCGCTGCTCTTCCATGCAGGCCTCGAAGCCCTCCTCGTCGAGGGTGATCCCTTCGCCTGAGACGATGTCGGCGGTCAGGTCGACGGGAAACCCGAAGGTGTCGTAGAGCCGGAAGACCACTTCGCCGGGGAGGACTTTGGCTTTGCCCCGGCGCAGCTTTTCCATCTCCTCGGAGAGGATGCGCAGGCCGTTGTCGAGGGTCTGGATGAAGCGCTCCTCTTCGTTCTTCACCACCTTGGCCACGTAGCCCGCCCTCTCCCTGAGCTCGGGGAAGGCCCCGGACATGGTCTCGATGACCCGCCCGGCGGTCTTGAAGAGAACCGGCTCGGAGAAGCCGAGCATCTTGGCGTGACGGGCCGCCCGCCGCATGATGCGCCGCAGCACGTAGCCGCGCCCCTCGTTGGAGGGGAGCACACCGTCGGCGATCAGAAAGGCGGTGGCCCGGCTGTGGTCGGCGATGACCCGCATGGAGACGTCGTTGTCGGGATCGGCGCCGTACTTCTTGCCCGAGAGTTCCTCGATCCCGGAGATGATGGCCCGCAGCAGGTCGGTGTCGTAGTTGGAGGTCACCCCCTGCAGCACCGTGGTGATCCGCTCCAGCCCCATGCCCGTGTCGACGGCGGGCTTGGGCAGGGGGGTGAGGGTACCGTCCTTGGATCGGTCGAACTGCATGAAGACGTTGTTCCAGATCTCCATGTAGCGGTCGCAGTCGCAGCCGACGGCGCATTCGGGCCTGCCGCACCCGACCCCCGGGCCGTTGTCCCAGAAGATCTCCGTGCAGGGGCCGCAGGGGCCCGTGTCCCCCATCGACCAGAAGTTGTCCTTCTCCCCGAAGCGGAAGATCCTCTCCCGGGGAACCCCCTCCTGCCGGTGCCAGATCTCGGCGGCCTCGTCGTCGTCGGTGAAGACGGTGACGTAGAGCCGGCTCTTGTCGAGCCCCAGGTCCTTAGTCAGAAACTCCCAGGCGAAGGCGATCGCCTCTTTCTTGAAGTAGTCGCCGAAGGAGAAGTTGCCGAGCATTTCGAAGAAGGTGTGGTGGCGGGCGGTGCGGCCGACGTTCTCCAGGTCGTTGTGCTTGCCCCCGGCCCTCACGCACTTCTGGGAGCTGGCGGCGCGCACGTAGTCGCGCTTCTCCAGGCCGAGGAAGCAGTCCTTGAACTGGTTCATCCCCGCGTTGGTGAAAAGCAGGGTCGGGTCGTTGTGGGGAACCAGGGAGGAGGAGGGGACGACGGTGTGCCCCCGGTCCTCGAAGTATTTCAGAAAGCGTGCGCGGATGTCGTTGCCGGTGATCATGGAGGTTTCTTGCCTACCTTTCCTTGCGCATGTTGGTGAGGACCTGGGCGAGGGGAAAGCCGCGCCGCAGAAAAAAATTCACCACCCGGGCCCGGTCCCGTTCGGGGGCCCGGTCGAAATCGAAGTCGGGAAAGCGTCTCTGCCGCAGCTCGCCGATGAGGGTTTGGAGGTCCTGCTCCCTTGCGGCTTCCTCGCAGGCGGCCCGGGCGGTCGTCTCGTCGATGCCCCGGGACCTCAGGTCCGCCAGCAGCCGGGGGCCGACGGCCCGCCCGCTCTGGAGAAGGGCCCGGGCCCGGCCGAGGGCGAAGCGGGCGTCGTCGAGGTAGCCCAGCTCCCGGCCGCGTGCCAGAGCCTTCTCGATCTGCTCTTCGCCGAACCCCTTGCGGCCGAGGCGCTCCCGCAGTTC
>JBFHXN010000443.1:0-2701 GCA_041598955.1 Desulfuromonadales bacterium
AACCCGCCCATGGCAAGAAGACTACCGGCCGAGTGGGAACCCCAGGACGGCGTCCTGCTCTCCTGGCCTCACGCCGAGACCGACTGGCATCCCTGGCTCGACCGGGTCGACCCTGTTTTTCTGGAAATCGCCCGGCAGATCAGCCGTTTCGAGAAAGTCCTGATTGCCACCCCCGAGCCCGGGCGCATCGCGTCCCTTCTTCGAGGGGCCGGCATCGACCCCGATCCCTTCATCCTCTTCGAGGCTCCGACCAACGACACCTGGTCGAGGGATTTCGGTCCCATCACCGTCGAGGAGGAGGGTTCCCCCCTTCTTCTTGATTTCGGCTTCAACGGCTGGGGACTCAAGTTCGCCTCCTGCCACGACAACCAGGTCACCCGCAGGCTGAGCGTGGGAGGGGTTCTGACCGCCCCCCTGCAGACGGTGGGGCTGATCCTCGAGGGGGGAGGCATCGAAAGCGACGGCCGCGGAACCCTGCTGACCACCGCCGAGTGCCTGCTCAACGCCAACCGAAACCCCCACCTCACCAGGGAAGAGATCGAGGGGGAACTCTCCCTCCTGCTCGGCGCCAACCATATTCTCTGGCTCGAGAACGGCTTCCTCGCCGGGGACGACACCGACTCCCACGTCGACACCCTGGCGCGGTTGGCCCCCGACGACACCATCCTCTACGTCACCTGCGACGATCCGGGCGACGAGCACTTTTCCGCCCTGCATGCCATGGAGAAGGAGCTGCAGGCCTTTCGGACCCGGGAGGGCAAACCTTACCGCCTGATCCCCCTCCCCTGGCCCGGAGCCTGTTTCGACGAGGAGGGGGAACGTCTCCCGGCCACCTACGCCAACTACCTGGTCGTCAACGGAGCGGTCCTCGTCCCCACCTACGGCGACCCCCGGGACGCCGAGGCGCTCGCGGCCGTGGCCCTGGGCTTCCCCGACCGGGAGATCGTCGGCATCGATTGCGTGCCCCTGATCCTCCAGCACGGCTCCCTGCACTGTGTTACGATGCAGCTGCCAAAAGGTATCCTGAAATAGGGTTCCCAACCGGATCCAATTATCGAGGGGAGAGACGATGACCAAGCTGACCGTCGGCCTCGTTCAGCAGAGTTGCGGTTCCGACCGCTCCGCCAACATCGAGAAGAGCATGGCCGGCATC
The DNA here is from genome assembly GCA_041598955.1 of Desulfuromonadales bacterium. Lineage (GTDB taxonomy): Bacteria > Desulfobacterota > Desulfuromonadia > Desulfuromonadales > JBFHXN01 > JBFHXN01. The sequence goes on from JBFHXN010000443.1 coordinate 1,154, forward strand.
CGGGAGGCCGCCTCCCGCGGGGCCCGGCTCGTGGTCCTGCAGGAACTCCACTGCGGTCTCTACTTCTGCCAAAGCGAAGATACTGGACAGTTCGACCTTGCGGAGACGGTGCCGGGCCCTGCCACGGAAACCTTCGGCGCCCTGGCCCGGGAGCTGGGTGTGGTGCTGGTCACCTCCCTTTTCGAACGCCGGGCGCCGGGACTCTACCACAACACCGCCGTGGTTCTCGAGAAGGACGGCTCCATCGCCGGGCGCTATCGCAAGATGCACATCCCCGACGATCCGGGCTACTACGAGAAATTCTTTTTCACCCCGGGCGACTTGGGGTTCCAGCCCGTCGACACCTCCCTGGGGCGTCTCGGGGTCCTGGTCTGCTGGGACCAGTGGTACCCCGAAGGGGCCCGCCTGATGGCCCTGGCCGGGGCGGAGCTTCTCATCTACCCCACGGCCATCGGCTGGGACCCCCGGGACGAGGCCGCCGAGAAGGAAAGACAGCTCGACGCCTGGGTCACCATCCAGCGGGCCCACGGGGTGGCCAACGGCCTTCCGGTGGTGAGCGTCAACCGGGTCGGACACGAGGAAGACCTCAGCGGCGCCTCCCCCGGCGCGGACTTCTGGGGAACGAGCTTCGTCGCGGGCCCCCAGGGGGAACTTCTGGCCCGGGGGAGCGCCGATCGCGAGGAGGTGCTGGTGGTGGAGATCGACCGGGCCCGGAGCGAGGCCGTGCGCCGCATCTGGCCCTTCCTGCGGGATCGTCGCATCGACGCCTACCAGGACCTGCTCAAACGCTACCGGGACTGACCCCTGATGTCTCCCTACGGGCTGTCGCCCTCCCCCAGCCTCCCTCCCCCGAGGTAGAGCAGGTAGAAGGCGCCCATCTGCACCACGTGGTAGAGATCGTTGTGGTTAAAATGGGGATGGGGGGCAAGACCGAGGGCCTGGATCGCCGAGGCCGCCATGGACACCAGTATCCCCCCGATCACCGGGAGGGCACCCGGCTCCCGGCGGCGCCACCAGGCCCAGAGGGCCAGACCCAGAACGGCGAGCAGATCGGGGGCGTAGTTGAGAATGACGAAGAGAAAATCCTCGTGGAAGCTCATCCAGGCCAGGTAGAGGGCGAGTTTGACACCGGCAAGGCCAAGCAGCCAGCGCCCGATTCCCCCCGGCAGGATCCCTCGAAGCGCCCCCGCCACAAGCAGAAATCCCCCCAGACCGACGGCGTAGACCGTGATGCGCCAAAGGGCCAGAGAGACGTTTTCTCCCAACGCCGCCTGGAAACCATGAACCGTCCCGCCGGCAACCGCCGCCAGGGCGATTGCCCAGAAGGCGCCTGCCCAGAGCCTGGCCGGAAGGCCCCCTCCCCACAACCTCCACCCCAGCCAGATCACCCACCCCGCCAGCAGGTAGTCGGTCAGCAGCGTCATCGGCTCCTGGATGGTCATCTTCACTCCTCCTTTTCAGAAACCTAAAAACAATCTATCAGCCACATAGACAGGGAGACTCAGAGCAAATTCTGAAAATTCCGGAGGCCAAGGATGACTCGGCTAG
>JBFHXN010000444.1:0-2697 GCA_041598955.1 Desulfuromonadales bacterium
ACTGTGGGCAGGACGTGGGAAACTGGGGGGACGACGGAGGAACGTTCCTGATGTAATAGCTTTTGGAGCGGGAGTCTGCACCTGGCCGTGATATCTTGGTTTTTTGTCGTTAAGAAAACCTGCGCAAAATTTCTTCTACGACACCCCTGTTCTGCATGGCCCAGAAGCCACCTGCGGCCAAAAGGGCGAGGAGAAAGAGCAGGATAAAACAACCACACCCCCTTTTTCGGCGGGCAGGGGGGAGTTCGGGGACACTCCTCCGGCTCTGGGCCGGCTGTTCTCCCGTGCCCTTCTGCGCGGAACCGAAGCTGATGCTGCCGGGCAGCTCCACTTTGTGCAGAGTCCGCATGAGGATGACCTGGCCGCCGAGGGACAGCTCCGTTTTGCCTTCACACCGGCCCGGCCGGATTTCGTGGAGTCTGCCGTTGTCGAAGACGAGATCCAGGCTCTCGAAATGCAATTTCAGGGTAAAGGTAAACAGCAGCTCGCCGACTTTTGCCCCCTGGTAATAGAGCTCGATCCGCGGGTGGTGTTTGGTTGTGAAGGTGCGACTGTAGAGCGGTATGTGCACCCGGCTTTCCGGCCGCCCGGTGACGGAATCATCGGTTATGTCGACTTTTTCGAACGCATCCCAGCCCTTGAGCAGGAGATCGGCCACCGGGATCTGGAAAAGGGCCGGAAACGTCTCTCGCACCTGGCCCCAGATCCCCGACCAGCGGGCGCCGGGTATGGCCGCTTTCAGCCTCTTTTCCACGTCCCTGGTCGGGGAGGCGTCATGCAGGGTCTTGAGCTCCTTCTTGGTGATGCCGTCCCGGGCTCCGAAGATGATATCGGCAAGAGTCTGTTCGGTCATTTCCATCAACCTCGCGTTTCGTCACTGCTGGTGAAGGATTGGGTTCCCTGGTCGAAACTCAGCACCAGTTGGGGACCTTCTTTTGGCCTGGAGTCGCCGGTGTGGCGAGCAGAAAAGTCGCCAGCGACGACTCTGGTCTCGAGCCCGGCCGGCGGCGGTGAGACCACCTGGGAGGGGTGGGGCCGGATCAGCCAGTAGAGAAGTACTGCCATGCCAAAGGCAAAGGGGATGAGCAGGAAGGGGAAGGGCGGAATTGGTCCACTCCCGCCATTGATGGGATCTGGAGGGGGCGTTGGATACGGGGTTGGATATGGGGTTGGATATGGCGTTGGCGGTGGTGCGGGAGCAGAAAGAACTTCCAGCAAGGCCAGGGCCGGCGGCGGTGGGGGGCCGCCCTGGGCCGGGGCGCCTTCGAGCCGTATCGAATAGGTGCCCGGGGCCAGTTCCCCTGTGTTGACCCAAAACTGGTGGCCCTGGTGCGATTGGCCCATCGGGCCGACCCAACGCAGGTGGGTCTCAATATGGCCGGGGGAAGAAAAGCCCTGGAAAAGCACGCTCTCGCCCCGCACCACTGTCCTCTGCGGCGGCTCGATGCTGAGGGAAACCGGAACAACGGCCGGCGGTTCGACGATGAGGACGGCCTGGCTCTGGGCGGAAGGATCCTCCATGCCCCGGACCTGAACCGTGTAGGAGCCCGGTGGCAAGCTGCCGGTGGCGAGAAAGATTGAGCCGGGGGTGTGGCCTTGCCCCTGCTGGTCAGGGCCGAACCAGAAAAAGGGCAGGTTGAACGGTGAGGAGGTGACCGTAAACTCGGCTCGGTCACCGGGCCGAACGGTGAGGCTGGGGGGGGAAATATGCAAGGAGACCTGGGGCGGCTCCGGTGGAAGGACCTGGAGGGTCACCTCGTTGCTGGGATAAGAGGAAGCGGCGACCATGGCCGAATGACGTGAAAACGCTGACTTGACATGGGCCAATAGGGTGAAGGTGCCTACTTGTTGGGCCTGGAGCCGGACCCATGGCTCCGGCTGCGGGCCTGCAACTCTGGAGTTGTTGAGGAAGAATTCGTAACGGTAGGAAGCGGGGTTGATGTTTCCAGGAAAGTTTATTGCCGCGGTGTAGTACTCATGCAAGCGAACGGGATTACGGTTTATCGACAGCGTCACCCGGGGTTGGACCGCATCCGGAGGTACGGTGTCATGCCCCCGGTTACTGTTGTCAGGCTGGGGGGGGAGCCGTGTCGAGGGGTTCTCCTGCCAGGGCTGGACCGTTTCCGGCGGCACGGTATCATGCCCCCGGTTTCTGTCTTCAGGCTGTGGGAGGGGTCGTGTCGAGGGGTTCTCCTGCCAGGGCTGGACCGTTTCCGGCGGTACGTTGTCTTGCCCGCGGTTTCTGTCTGCAGGCAGGGAGGGGAGGTTTATCGAGGGTCGATCCTGTTCAAAAAAATTCTCTACAGAAGCCTGGCAGACGATCTGTCCCCCGAGCAGGAAGAGCGGCAGGAGGAGGAAGAGAAGCGCTCGTTTTTTCATCATCAGCCTTTTGGTGATTTCCCGGGCACATTTCGGCGCAATGGCAAGTGGCGGCGGCTTTCTGGGCGGTTGCGGCGCGGGATGCCGAACGGTTCCGGCTCGCCCCGGTTTGGCGGTGATATTGGCTTCAACAGTGGTCCCCCTGATTTGTTCCACCCTCTTTTTTCTGTTACACAATTGGAGCGGAAGAGTCAACGGTGGGATAGGGTAAGGCGTCGAGACTGAGTGCTGAGGGAGGACGTGAGATGTTAGACGTGGGACGTGAGACGTGGAGGGGAAAGGACGGAGCGGGGGGAGAGGGTGAGGCGTCAGGGCTTC
>JBFHXN010000445.1:0-2690 GCA_041598955.1 Desulfuromonadales bacterium
CAAGGGGGAGGGGTGACATCTTGCAGGGAACAAGGACTCGGCCTTCCCGGGGCTTTATCTCCTTCGTGCTGCAATGTCTCTTTGGAAAAATCTTTCCGATTCTCCCGCAGAAAAGAAGGGCAGGATGGACATCTTCGCCACCGCCGCCGTCGTCCGGGAACTCGCCCCTTTGCTCCCGGGGGCCCGGGTCAACAAGATCCACCAGCCCGCACCGGAGCTCCTGATTCTGCGGCTCTGGACGGGGCGGGAGGAGTTGCGCCTGCTCCTCTCCACGGGCCCCGGTGAGCCCCGGCTCCACCTCACCGAAACCTCCTATCCCAACCCCTTCACGGCCCCGCGCTTCTGCCAGCTGCTGCGCTCCCGCCTCTCCCGCATCATCGCCCTGGAACAGGTCCCCGGCGAGCGCATCATCCGGATCGCCTTCGCCGGGTCGGGCGGGGAGCGCTACACCCTCGTCGCCGAGCTCTTCGGCCGCCCCGCCAACCTCCTGCTTCTCGATTCCGAAGGGGGGATCGTCGATCTGCTCCACCGGGTCGAGGCAGGGGAGGGGAGACGCACCCTGCTCCCCGGCGTCCCATACGAACCCCCCGCTCCCCCGCCCCGGATCGACCTGGCGGCCGTTCTCCCCGAGGTGCCCCCGGAGATCGATTCCCCCGTCTCCTTCTCCCGCTGGCTCCTCGAGAGGGTCGCCCCCATGACCCCCCTGGCCGCCGCCGACCTCGCCGCCGGCTTCGAAAAGGGGATTCCTCCGGAGAAGCTCCTCGGCGCCTTGAGGGAGGAGATCCTCTCCGGGGAGACCCCCCCCCGGGTGGGGGTGTGGAAGGGGCGCCCCGTGGCGGCCTTTCTCCCCCTGCGCCATATGGCCCTCGAACATTCCGTCGATTTTCCCACCCCCTCGGCGGCCCTCGAGGCCCTGGCGCAGGCCTCTTCGGGCCCCGCGGCCGGCACCGGAGAGCGGGAAGCCCTTCTCGCCCCGGTCCGCCGACAGCTCGCAAAGCTCGCCCGCCGCTCGGAAAAGCTCGCCGGGGAGGATCGGGACAGGGGGGAAATCGACCGGGGACGGCGGCTCGGGGAGCTGCTCCTCGCCAACCTCCACCGGGTCAAAAAGGGGATGACCGAAGTGGTCCTCGACGACTACTACCAGGACCCGCCCCTGCCCGTCGCCGTCCCCCTCGACCCCCGCCTCACCCCCCAGGAGAACGCCCAGGCCCTCTTCAGTCGGTTCAAGAAGAAGAAGAGGGGTCTGGACCACATCGCCCGCAGGCAGGAGGAGACCGGGCGGGAGCGGGCCTGGCTCGAAGAGGTGGCCCTCTCCATCGAGGAGGCCGAAAACGGGGAAGACCTCCAGGCCGTGCGGCAGGAACTGGTCGCGGCGGGGCTGCTCCGGGAGGAGCGCAAGGACCCCCGGCGGCGGCCCGGCATCGACCCCCGGGCCCAGCTCCGGAGCGCCCAGAGCCCCGGAGGCCTCACCCTCTGGTGGGGCAAAGGCGCCCGCAGCAACGATCTTCTGAGCCGCGAGCTCACGGGGCCCGACGACCTCTGGTTCCACGCCCACGGCATGCCCGGCTGCCACCTCGTCCTCAAGCGCGCCGGCAAGGGAGAGATCCCCGAGGCCGACATCCTCTTCGCCGCCTCCGTCGCCGCCGGCCACTCCCGGGGGAAGGACGACACCCGGGTCGAGGTCATGGTCGCCGAGGGGAGGGCCGTGCGAAAGCCCAAGGGGGCCCCGCCTGGGCAGGTCGTCGTCGAGCGCTTCCGCACCGTGGCGGTGCGCCCCTTTCGCCCCGCCGAAGAGGACTGAAGGATGCGGCTTTTTTCTATTGCATTCGGCAAGCACTTTTGTTATAAAGTGCTTCGCTTCGCGCCGAAGTGGTGGAATTGGTAGACACGCAAGATTCAGGATCTTGTGCTCGCAAGGGTGTGGGAGTTCGAGTCTCCCCTTCGGCACCAACGAGATAAAAGGCCTGTGACTCCGATGAGTTGCAGGCCTTTTTGATTTCCGGGTGCGGATAGGGTGCAGATTTGTCCCCTCCGTGTCAAGGACCTTCCCCTATTATTCCTCGAGGGTGATGCCGTCGAAGGCGGCGAACGATTTGGCGGGGGCGTTGTTGTTCTTGAACTCGATGCGGATGGCCATGGGGGTCGATTTTTTCGAAAATGAAGTAAGTGAGTTGTTATTTTTTGCTAATCTGGGCGATTAGTGCTGCAGCAGCCTGCGAGCGAAGAGGGTCAGGACGTCTCCAGGCTCGAGGTTGTCTGCCAGCCTGGCCGGCCGCCCATTGATAGTGGCGCCAAACAGGTAGGGATTGGCGGGCAGGTTAGGTTGCGCGAGCATATGCACGAATTCGGTGATGGTCGTTCCGAGGGGAACCGCCCACACACCGCGGCGGATAGACGGGTGAGGGCCGAATCCGGTACAGACTCGATACTCGATCTTCATCAACTGGGTGGGGCGGCAAGGGGCTATGCTGCTTTTCCTTGCTGGCATGGTCGGCTCTCACATGGCGGGCACCTCCTTGGTGGTTGGGCAGGACTTTGTCTGCGTAATAGATGCGCCAAATCGGCCGAGAATTAAGTGGTGAGGTAATTATTTTTCTTAAACGAGGTAATTACCGGGGCAAAACGCCGATTTTAAGCACCGGCAGCCCTATCTTTTACCAAACTTGAATTATTTTTTCTAATTTTAGGCA
>JBFHXN010000446.1:0-2680 GCA_041598955.1 Desulfuromonadales bacterium
ACCTGGATCTACCGGCGCACCCTGGGCGCCGGGGACGAGCCCGGAGGGATCTGAGGGACTTCCCCTCCTGTCAAGGGGAGGGATTAATTCAGAACCCTGTACAACAAACCCTATCAACGCGGAGACGCAGAGACCTCTGAGGAGATCGATCCAGGGGTTGCGTATTGTCCCTGTAATTCCTCTGTGCCTCTGCGTCTCGGCGTTCAAATCGGTCTTGGTCGGGTCGGGACCTTCTTGCCAGACAAATGTCAGAATTCATTGGGACGGGAGAGGCTGGAGGGGCCTTTCAGCCGATCAGCCCCCGGGAGAGCTGTTCGAGGAAGGAGGCGCCGTCCATGACGATCCCCAGGGACTGGCGGCTGCCGCGATCCTGGAGCTTGGTCACCACCGCCGGGTTGATGTCGACGCAGATGGTCAGAACGCGGGCCGGCAGCAGGTTGCCGGTAGCCACCGCATGCAGGGTGGTTCCGATCAGCAGGGCCGCGCCCACTCCGGGAACCAGGGCCCGCATCGCCTGCTGGGCGGCCATGACGTCGGTGATGACGTCGGGCAGGGGGCCGTCGTCGCGGATGGAACCGGCCAGCACGAAGGGGATGCCGCGAAGGACGCTGGCGTGCATGATCCCCCCCTGGAGGATCCCCGAGCGCACGGCGGCTTCCAACGACCCGGCCTTCCGGATGGCGTTGATGGCCCAGAGGTGGTGGGCGTGGCCGCCGGGGGAAGACTCCCCCCCGGCGATGGGAACCCCGAGGGAGGTGCCGTAGAGAGCCGCCTCCACGTCATGGGCGGCCAGGGCGTTGCCGGCGAAGAGCAGGTCGATCCACCCCTCCCGGATGAGCCCTTCCACCACGGGCCCTGCGCCGGTGTGAACCACGGCGGGCCCGGCCACCAGCAGGATTTTCTCCCCCCGGGCCCGGACACCGCGAAGGGCCTCGATCACCCGGGCCAGGAGAGGTCCCTTGGGTTTTTCGGCCGACACCTCGCTCGCCATGAAGCGAAAGCCCCCGACCCCTTCGCCCCTCGCCGCGGGCCGCACCCGAACCCCTTCGTCCCCGGTCACCACCAACTCCCCCCGGCGCACCCCGGCCATGGGAACCGCCCGGGCCGAGGTGCCGTCGGCGGAGACGACCACGGCCAAATCCATCTCCTCGCCGGCCACGGGCAACCAGCCCTCGCCGCTGAGCACCTCGGTCGGAAGGTTGCTTGTGGCGTAAAACCCCTCGGGAAGCACCCCGTCGGCGGGGGCAGGCGCCAGGGTGGCCGGTGAGGGGCCAAGGGGTTCGGCTCCGAAGTCGGCGACGGCCCGCAGGACCCTGTCGAGGGTGAGCCGGTCGGGGGCGGTCAGGGTCAGCACCGCCTCGCTCGGCTCCGCCCCCGTCCGGCCGATGCGCAGGGAGCAAATCTCGTACCGGGCACCGTATCGAGCGACCAGATCGAGCACCCGGGAGAGAATCTGATCGTCGATCAGCTGCCCCTGCAAACGAATATCCCGATCCACCCCTGTCATCTTTGCGGCCTCCCTGCGATCAAGTATAATGTCCGGCGTCCCTTTCGCCACGGAGAAGTCCCCTCCGGCTGGCACGGATCTGGCAAATCTCGGCGGAGAAGGACCGGACCCGATCCGACCCCACGAACCCGAGACGTCGACCCCAAGGTGATCTTCTGCATGAACTGCAAATCCGCCCTCCTGATCGCCGTCCTCCTGGCGCCCCTGCTGCTGGCGGGCTGCTCCTCTTCCGTTCTCTCCCTCGGCCCCAGTCACCAGGAGAGGCTCTACCTCGACGGCAATCTCGGCTTTGCCATGGAGATCCCCCACACCTGGTCCCGCTGCGCCATCCCCGCTCTCGACAACCCCGGGAAACACGCCGCGGTGCGATGGGACTGGCCCGGAGGGGGGGAAGATGACCCGCCGGCCCGGGTCACCGTCTTCACCATGCTCCCGCCCGAGGCCAAAGGTGGCTTTGCCACCCTGGAGGCCGAGTTCCTCCATCGCCACCCTTCCTTCACCCTGAACGCCCGGGAGGAGCTGGACGCCGCCGGGGCGCCGGCCCGCCAGATCATCGGCCATACCCCGTCGCACACCTTCCTGGTCATCCTGATCACGTCAAATCGCCGGGCGGTCACCCTGGAGATGTCCACCCCACCGGAATTCTTCGACCAATACCGCTCCTTTTTCGAGGAAATCATCCAATCCTTCCGCATCCTCTGACCCGCGGCCCCTTCCTCCATGGATCCCCTGAGACTCCTTGAAAAGCACTATCCCCCCGGCACCCCCGCCCACCGGGTGCTCCTTCGCCACAGCCTTCGGGTGGCCGAGCTGGCCCTCGCCGTCGCCGCGCGCCTCGGCCCGGCAGCCGACTCCACCTTCGTGCGCGAGGCCGCCCTGCTCCACGACATCGGCATCCTCTTCACCCATGCCCCGGAACTCGGCTGCCGTGGAGCGCTTCCCTATCTCTGCCACGGAGTGAAAGGGCGGGAGCTTCTCGAATCGGAGGGATTTCCCCGCCACGGCCTTGTCTGCGAGCGGCATATCGGCGTGGGTCTGACCCGGGGGGAAGTCTGCGCCCAGGGCCTTCCCCTCCCCCTGCGGGAGATGCTCCCCGTGACCCTGGAGGAGCAGATCGTCACCTACGCCGACCTCTTTTTTTCCAAATCCCCCCAGGAGAAGGACCGGCCCCGG
>JBFHXN010000447.1:0-2670 GCA_041598955.1 Desulfuromonadales bacterium
CCCTCACCCAGGGGCTGGTGGAGGCGCCCCCGGCCGACCCGGAGCTCCGCCGCAACCTTCTGGACCGGGAGGAAAGGGAAGGGGAAGGGACCCTCCACCGCCTTCTGCAGGAGCAAGATCCCGTATCGGCTGTCCGTCTTTTTCCCCGGGATCTGGTGCGAATCGTGCGGGCCCTGGAGGTCTACCTGCTGACGGGCCAAACCCTCTCGGCCCTTCAGCAGGCCCACGCCTTTGCCGATCGCCCCTTTTCCACCCTCAAAATCGGCCTGGCCCCAAACCGGGAGGAGCTCTATCGCCGGATCGACCTCCGGGTGGAGGCCATGTTCGCCGCGGGGCTCCTGGAGGAGACCCGGATGCTTCTGGAGGCGGGGTATTCCCCCGAACTCAAGGCCATGGGAACCCTCGGATACCGGGAGTCCCTGGCTCACCTGCGAGGGGAGATTTCCCTGGAAGAAACCGTCGCCCTGATCCAGCGGAACACCCGTCGCTACGCCAAGCGACAGTTGACGTGGTTCCGCCAAGACCCGGAAATTATTTGGTTTGAATCCTGCGGAGACTTTGCTAAGATTGCGGGGTTGATTGCGAAATTCCATGCAGGCTAGGAGGAGAGGACATGCCCAAGACCCCGTTCAATATCCAGGATCAGTTCCTCAACCAGGCCCGCAAGGAGCGCGTGCGGGTGAGCGTTGTCATGATGTCCGGCGAAAAACTCGAAGGGCTCATCAAGTCCTTCGACAGCTTCTGCGTGCTGGTCGACCATGGCGGTGACGTCCTTCTCTACAAGCACGCCATCTCTTCGATCACCTCCATCGACGGTTCATTCCGGCTGCACGGCGGCAAGGACTGATCCCTCTTCATCCCGGGCACCACTGGACGGTGCCTGCCGCCTGGCCCGCAGGGGTCCGTCTTCCCCTGGCGCTTCCCCGCTTCCGGCCCCGAAAGATGCGGCCGCCTCTGCCTGCCGTTCCGGGAGGCGTGACAGGTCCAGGATGAACCTCCCCAATCTCCTTACCCTGCTGAGGATCTTCCTCACCCCCGTCATCCTGATCGCCCTGATCTACCAGGGGTCGGTTTGGGCCCTGGGCCTCTACGCCCTGGCCATTCTCACCGACCTGCTCGACGGCTTTTTCGCCCGGCGGCTCGGGCAGATCACCCTTTTGGGCGCCTATCTCGACCCCCTGGCCGACAAGCTGCTCGTCTCCGTGGTCTATGTCGCCCTGGGGATATCGGGTCATCTCCCCCCATGGCTTGCGGTCCTCGTCGTCTCCAGGGACCTGCTCCTCGGCATCGGTGCCGCCGTCCTCTATTTCTCGGGCCTGGGGAGGGAGGTTGTTCCTTCCCACTGGGGCAAGCTCAGCACCTTTCTCCAGATGATCACGGCCGGCGGCGTGCTGCTGGCTCCCGTCGCCGGCGGAGCCTGGACGGGGGTGCTCCCCGGTCTCTTTGTCCTGACCGGCGGGATCACGGGGCTCTCCGGTTTCCACTATGTCTGGCTCGGAACCAGAGCCCTGCCTCCCGGCATTGCCTCCGGGCCACGCCCTTAGTTCTTCGATGCATAACGCTCCTTCGCACGGCCCCTCCTGTCCCGCCGGTCGTATCTCTTCCCGCCGTCGAATGGCTCTTCGCCCCCTTCGGCGGCCCTGGTGACTTCAATGGTACGTATCGTGGCCATCTCTCCCGGCAGCATCGCCGAGGAATTGGGGCTCTCCGGAGGGGATGCCCTGCTCGCCGTCAATGGGGAGCCAGTCCGGGACCTCATCGATTTCCACCTCTTCGAGGGAGGCGAAAACCTGCTCCTCGATGTGCTGCGGGCCGACGGGGAGCGCTGGGACCTGGAACTGGAAAAGGACGCCGAGGAACCTCTCGGTCTGGAACTGGAACATCCCGAGCCGACCCAGTGCGGCAACAACTGCCTCTTCTGCTTCGTCCATCAGCTCCCCCGGGGGATGAGGCCCACCCTCTACGTGAAGGATGAGGACTACCGGTTCTCCTACCTCTATGGCGCCTACGTCACCCTGACCAACATCGACGAGGCACAGATTTCGCGCATTCTCTCCCAGCAGCTTTCCCCCCTCTACGTTTCGGTCCATGCCACCGAGCCCCAGTTGCGCTCCCGGCTCCTGGGCCTGGAGTCCCCTCCGGTCCTCGACATCCTCCGGCGCCTGGTCGAGGGGGGGATCGAGATCCACACCCAGGTGGTCCTCTGCCCCGGCATCAACGACGGCGCCGAGCTCATGCGGACCATCGACGACCTCTATGAACTCCATCCGGGAGTGCGCACCCTGGCCGTGGTGCCGGTGGGGCTGACGGGGTACCGCAAGCGTCTTCCCGCTCTGCGGGTGCCGAGTGAGGAAGAGGCCCGGGGAGTCATCGGCCTGCTGCATGCCCGGCAGGGGGACTTTCTGGAAAAGGGCGGCTCCCGATTCGTCTTTGCCGCCGACGAGCTCTACCTCAGGGCCCGGCTCCCCTTCCCGCCGGAGGAGGAGTACGAGAGTTTCGACCAGCTGGAGAACGGCGTGGGGCTGATCGCCCTCTTCCGCTCCGAGGCGCAGGATGCCCTTTTGGAGGCCCGTCCCCTGAAGGCCCCCCCGGTCTCCCTGGTGACCGGGGAGTCCTTCGCGAAAGAGCTCGGGGTCTTCGCCCTCCGGCTTCAGGAAAAGACCGGGGTGC
>JBFHXN010000448.1:0-2669 GCA_041598955.1 Desulfuromonadales bacterium
CCATGCCAGCTCTGCGCACTGACCTCCGATGTCCCGGTAGTCCCTGTCGAGGGCGTAGAGGGCGCCGGCCTTGACCCAGGCGGCGGAGAGCCCCGCGAAGGGGATGCGGTGGCGGAAGGAGAAGAGCAGGATGCTCCTGGCCGTCTCGGGGGTGAGCACAATCCCGTCGCTGATCCCCCAGATCACGTCGGCATTGTTGGCCAGGCTCTCCAGGGCCGCCGGAAGCTCCTGCGGCTCCCTCACCGGCCGGGTTTCGATCCGAAGGCCCAATCGCCTGGCCGTCTCTTCGGCCTGGTCGACGCGCCCCTGGTTCTCCGCCGGGTTGAAGAGCACCCCGACGGTGCGGGCCTCGGGGAGAATCTTGCGCAGCCATCGAAGCTGGGTCTCGATGGGGATATCCAGGGTCACCCCGGCTGCATTGGGGTGCCCCTTCCACTCCTCGCTGCGCAGCACCATCCCGGCCACGACGGGAAGCTCGGGTAGCCCGGCCGTCGCCTCCCCCAGGGCGAGGGACCCCAGGGCCACCACCAGGGAGAAGCGTCCCTTGCGGATGAGTTCCACGACCCGGGCCCCCTCCGCAGCCTCCCCGCGGAGGGGGAAGATCTCGACCTCGACGGCGGGCCCGGAACGACGGAGGCTCTCCCGGAGCCCCGCCAGGGTCTCCTCGAAGGCGGCCCCCTCGTAGCTGACCATGACCGCCACACGGCGAGCGGGGGTCGGGTCGGGTGCGGCGGCGGCAAGGGCCGGCGGCAGCAGGCAGGCAAGAGCGATGAGCAGGACGCGGATCTTCACAGCGGTTATCCTCGGCTCCCTCAGAATGCGTAGGTCATCTTGACCCGGAATCCCAGGCCGTCCTGCTCGATGGCGTCCAGCGGATAATCCGCCGAAAAGTGCTCCTCGGAGCCCGGATCGCTGTACTTCTTGTCGAAGAGGTTGTAGACGCTGGCTGAGAGGTCCAGCCCCTCGGCCAGCCCCGGGCTGAAGAGGGTCAGATTGGTCACCGCGAAGCCCCCCGTCTCCCCCCCCGAGACGGTCTTTCGGCTCGAGGTGTACTGCTCCTCGATCCCCGCGAAGAGCCGCTCTCTCACCAGGGGGAGGACGAGGTTGATCTTGGCCAGGTGCCGGGGAGAGTTGGTGAGACGTTTGCCGCTTTCGGCGTTCTCGGCCCGCTGGTAAAAGTAGCTCACCCGTCCCTCCAGGCCGCCGGACCACCTCCCCTCCAGTTCGGCCTCCACCCCCCAGGCTTCGACCTCGTCGAGATTGCGGAAGATCAGCAGGCCGTCGGCCGGGTCGGTCTCGTAGTTGATCAGGTCATGGATCTCGGAGTAGAAGCCGCTCAGCACCCCCCGAAGGCTCTCCCCCAGGGCCTGCTCCCAGGCGAGTTCCCAGGTGCGGATCGTCTCGGGGTCGAGGTCCTGGGTCGGCTTCTGGGTCACCCCGCCGTCATGGTAATAGAGCTCGTAGGCGTTGGGGGCACGAAAGGCTTCGCCGTAGAGAAGCTTGAGGGTGGTTCCCGCCAATGGGGAATAGACCAGGGCGAGCCGGGGGTTGGTGGTGCCGCCGAAGGTGGTGTAGTGGTCGTAGCGCACCCCGGCGGTGAGCCTCAGATCGTCGCGGAAGCGGATCTCGTCCTGGAAAAAGAGGGCCCACTGGGTGCTGTCGCGCCGGTCCTTCAGGTAGAGCCAGAAATCGGGCGCCGCATCATACCCCCCCTGGTCCTGGCGGTAGTTCTCCTGGAATTCCGCTCCCATCACCAGGTGATGCCTCTCCAGGACGTTCCGGCTGAGCTGCGCCTCGGCGCCCCAGCGTTCGCCGTAGCCGTAGTCCTTGAACAGGAGGCGGTAGGGGTCGGCGGCATTATCGGCAACGTAGTCGGCGCCATCGTAGGGATAGGCGCCGTCGTAGCGATAGTAATCCCAGAAAAACCGTGTCCGGCTCTCCCAACCGGAGAAACTGCGAACGTGCTGGAGGTCGAGGTAGGCCTGCTCGTCGACGATGCGGGCCTCGGGGTCGTTGAAGATGGTTTCCCAGGCGGCGGTGGGATAGCCGTCCCTGCGGCGGCTGTAGGCCCCGGTCAGGGTGTAGTTCCCCAGGGTCCCCTTGAGAAAGAGGTTGTGGACATCCTCGTCGTCCCGCCCCTCGGCCACGCCGTTGTTGGTGGCCGGATCGTCGTAGACGTCGAAGTAGAGGTCATCCCCCTGGCTCCGGAGGGCCGACCCGGAGAGCAGCAGCTCCCCCCCACCCGGGTAGCGGTTGCCGTAGGTCAGGCGCCCCTTGTAGGTGTCGAAGCGCCCCCCCTCCCCGGAAACCTCGAGGGTCCGGTAATCCCGACCCCTGCGGGTGATGACGTTGATCACCCCGAAGAGGGCGTTGGTGCCGTAGAGAGAGGAGCCCGGCCCGCGGATCACCTCGACCCGGTCGATCAGGTCGATGTCGACGGGGAAGGTGGAGCCGATGTAGCCGGCGGAGAAGACACTGTCGTTAAGGCGGTGGCCGTCGATCAGGATCAGCACCCGGGTGTTGTAATCCCCGGGGAGGCCGAATCCCCGGACACCGGCGTAGCTGTAGTTGCGGTCGTTGCTGACATGGAAGCCCCGCAGGCTGCGCAGCAGGTCGGCCAGGGTCCGGTAGCCGTAGCGCCGGATCTCCGCCGCCGTCACGATGCTCAC
>JBFHXN010000449.1:0-2661 GCA_041598955.1 Desulfuromonadales bacterium
GCCCGCAGGGCGGGGGGGTCTGGTCCAGGGTCGTCACCTCCGCCCAGACCTCCACCCCGTGGGTCACGTCGGGGTCGTCTCCGGCGTCCTTGACCACGAAGCAGTTTGCCTGCCGGCTGTCGAAGGCCTGCCCCTCCAGGCGGAAGAGGGCCGACATCCCCGCCGGCAGGGGGAGCTCCACCCTCTCGATGAGGCGCTGCTCCCGCAGCATGCGCGCCGCGCCGAGGGCGGCGGCGGCGGCGCAGGATCCGGTGGTGAAGCCGGTGCGAAGGGAGCGGCGGGCCATCTTCAGACCCGGTCGATGACGTCCTGCACCGTCAGCAGGCGGATGATCTCACGCCGCGCCTCGCCGACCGTGAGGGGGATGTGGTGCAGCTTGACGTGGTCGCGGGTCTTGAGGATGTTCATCAGCTCGGCGATCAGGGGGAGGTGGAGCTTCGCCCTTTGAAGGGCCTCGGGGTCGCCGAAGACCTCCTCCGGGGAGCCGAAGCGCAGCACCTGCCCCTTGCTCAGGATGGCGATCTTGCTCATAAAGAGGGGGACCAGGTCGACCACGTGGGTGGCCATGATCATGGTGATCCCCTTCTTCTTGTTGAGATCCTCGAGCAGGTGCATCAGGGAGTGGACCCCCATGGGATCGAGGCCCGCCGTCGGTTCGTCGAGCACGATGATCTGGGGCTCCATGGCCAGGATGCCGGCGACGCAGATGCGCTTCTTCTGGCCGTGGGAGAGGGCGTGGACCCCCTTGCGGGCGAACTCCTGCATCCCCACCATGTGCAGGGCCTCGTGGACCCGCTCCTTGATCTGCTCCGGCGGAAGCCCCATGTTGGTCGGGCCGAAGGCGACGTCCTCCTCCACGGTGGAGGCGAAGAGCTGGTCGTTGGGGTCCTGGAAGACGATGCCGATCTTGCTGAAGATCTCCCGGTCCTCGACGCTCTCCACCGGCTTGCCCTGGAAGAGCACCCGGCCGAGGGTCGGCTTGAGCAGGCCGTTGAAGTGCTTGATCAGGGTCGATTTGCCGCAGCCGTTGGAGCCGAGCATGGCGACGAACTCCCCCTGGGCGATCTCCAGGTCGATGCCGTTGAGGGCCTGGGTGCCGTCCTCGTAGGTGTAATGGAGGTTCTCAATCTTCAGCATGATGAAATCCTATCAGTCCCATGAGTCGGATGAGTCCCAGGGAGGTTTCAGCGCAGCGCCAGAAGCCCCGCCAGAATGCCCAGACCCGCCGCCAGGAAGACCCAGTCCCGCCCCTGCATCCTCCCGGGGGTGACGGCCGTCAGAGCCCCCTGGTATCCCCGGCAGCGCATGGCGGCGAAGCTGCGCTCGGCCCGGTCGTAGGTCCGCAGCACCAGCATCCCTCCCAGGATGCCCGAGGAGCGCAGGCCGTTTCTGAAATCGACGTACCCCAGGCGCGAGAGCTGGGCGGTCCGGATGCGCCCCCCCTCCTCGAGCAGCAAAAAAATGTAGCGGTACATGATCAGCGCCAGCTCCACCAGCACCGGCGGACAGCGGAAGAAACGGGCGGCCCGCATCAGCTCGGGAAGGGGGGTGGTCAGGGAGAAAAAGAGCAGGGTCCCCATCCCCCCCAGGATGCGGGAAGCCAGCTCCAGCCCCCGGCTGACCCCTCCGGCGTGAATGGCCGCTTCCCAGCCGAAGAGGGGGAGGGTCAGCAGGACATCTCCCTCCCGGAACCAGAAGAGCTGGGTGAGAAAAGCCACCAGGGCGAGAAGGGCCGGCACCGCCATCCGCTTGAAAAAGGAAGCCGCCCTCACCCCCGCGGCCACCACCAGCACCAGGGCGATCAGGGCAAGGCAAAGGGGGACGAAGAGTCCGCCGGCCGAGAGATTGACGGCCAGGGTCGCCACCAGCAGCAGGAGCTTGCCCCGCCCGTCGAGGGCGACCAGCAGTCGCCGGCTCTCCCCCTGGGCGTCGATGAAGGGGTGGGCTCCTCCCATCAGGAACCCTTCTCGGGAGGCAGCCGGCCGGCCACGAAGAGCTTGTGCCAGTAGTAGCCCATGACGAAGCCCCCGGCCGCTCCCGCCAGGGCGAAGAGGAAGAGGAGCAGGTCCCCCTGGTCGGTGTTGATGAAGGGATCCCGGGCCTCCCGCCCCAGATCCTTGGCGAACTTCTCCACCACCGCCTCGTCGACACCCGGCCACTTGGGGGGAGCCTCCTCGGCGGCGAAGGCGGGAAGGGCCTGAAGCAGAAGGGCCAGCAGGGATGTCAGCAGCAGGCGTTTCACTGGGCATCCTCCTTGAGCACCTTGAGGCGGCGCAGGATGTCGGGGCGGTGCTTCTGCACGTAGACGACGATGCCCCCCGTCACCGCTCCCTCGAGCAGGGAGAGGGGGATTTGGGTCGGCATGAAGGCGAGGTAGATCTGGCCGAGGACGCTGGCGAAGGGCTGGGTCCCGTGCAGGGCGAGGGCCATCTCGAAGCTGGTGCTGAGGTAGGTGAAGAGATCGGCGGCCATCCCTGCCAGAAAGGCGCTCCAGAAGAGGTTCAGGCGCAGCAGGCGCCCCAGGCGGAAGGCGAAGAAGCCCGAGAAGGAGCCGACAACCCCCATGGAGAAGGTGTTCCCTCCCAGGGTGGTGAGTCCGCCATGGGCCAGGAAAAGGGCCTGAAGGAGCAGGGAGATGAAGGCCACCACCACGCTGGCGAA
>JBFHXN010000450.1:0-2647 GCA_041598955.1 Desulfuromonadales bacterium
ATGCGCACCCAATTGCCACCGCTGAACTGAGCGGCAGCCTCCGCAGGGTCGACGGTCAAGGTATGGTTTGCTCCGGTCCAGTTCATGTTCGCTGAGACCTGTGCATAGCGCCCGAAGGCCGATGCAGTGGTGAGAGTGATCTGGTCATCGTCGGCCATCGTGATGGGATCGGTGTTGCTCAGAAAACCTGCCATCAGAAGGTCGCGGGCAATAACATCGAGACCGATCCGAAGATTCTGCTGGACCTCGATCACCTCCTCGGAGGTGTTGGTGGTTCTGTGGGTGCTGGTCGAGAGGCTGTAGATGGCAGTCACGACCAGCCCCATGATCACCATGACCACCAACAGTTCCACCAACGAGAACCCACTTTCCTCGATTTTTCGGAGCTGACTTTTCATTGGACCCTCTTGAAGGAAGTCAGGGTGACGGTCCGGCGCCCCAATTTGGTCTCGCCTCCCGTGACGGTCACAATGATGGTGGCAAGGTTGGCAATGGGCGTGTTTGGCCTCACCGAGAATGTCGCCTGGTAACTCCCCCCTCCCACGATGACCTGGGGGACGGCCCAATAGGGCACATCGGTCTGGACGCTATTGAACATGGCATGGTCTTCCTTGCGACGAATGATATCCTCCATGACCTCCTCGGCCAGGCTGGTGGCCACCGTGAGGGCGTTGGCCGTGGCGTTGCCCCGCATGGCCATGATCTGCATCCCCGAAATGGAGATCAGACCGATGGCGAGAATGGTCATGGCCACCAGGACCTCGATGAGGGTGAACCCTGCCTCTCTTTTTGGACTGTCTAAAATCATTCGCGTGCCTCCAGCGTAGAAGTCGGCTGCCAACATCAAAAGCAAGAGTCGTACCAGGGCGCAGGGCAGGCTCAGGATAGGCGTTTTACAGAAATATGCAGGGTCCGAACCGACGGAACCCTGCATATTTTTCATAGCTGTTCGCGCAAGCTTTTCAGGGTCGAGCCATATTATTCGATCCCGTAATCCTTCATTTTGTAGAGCAGAGCCCGGTGGCTGATCTCCAGAAGGCGGGCGGCGTGGGTGCGGTTGCCCCCCGTGGCGGCGAGGGCTTTTTTCATGTACTCCCGCTCGAGACGCCCCATGGCCTGCTTGAGGGAGAAGCTGTCGGGCTCCTCGCGGTTGCTCCGGCGCACCTCCCAGGGGAGGGAGGGGAGGTCGATCTCCTCGCCGCGGCAGAAGATCAGGGTCTTCTCCATGAAGTTCTCGAGCTCCCGGACATTGCCCGGCCAGCGGTAGCTCTTGAGCACCTCGGCGGCCTCCGGGGCGATGGCCGGCGCCGGGCGCCCTTCGCGCTCGGCGAGACGGCGCACGAAGTGCTCGGCGAGCAGGGGGATGTCCTCCCTGCGCTCCCGCAGGGGGGGGAGGCGGACCTGCACCACGTCGAGACGGTAGAAGAGATCCTCCCGGAAGCGGCCGGCCTCGGCCTCGGCCTTGAGGTCCCGGGCCGTGGCGGTCACCACCCGCACGTCGACCTTGCGGGGCTTGGTCTCCCCGACCCGTCGCACCTCCCCCTCCTGGAGCACCCGCAGCAGCTTGGGCTGCAGGTCGAGGGGGAGCTCGCCGATCTCGTCGAGAAAGAGGGTCCCTCCGCTGGCCGCGGAGAAGAGCCCCTGGCGCTCCCGGTCGGCGCCGGTGAAAGCTCCCCGCACGTGTCCGAAGAGCTCGCTCTCCATCAGCCCCGAGGAGATCGCCCCGCAGTTGACGGCGACGAAGGGGGCGGCCCTCCGGGGGCTCTCCGAATGGAGGGCCCGGGCGATGAGCTCTTTGCCGGTGCCGGTCTCGCCGGTGATCAGGACGGCCGAGGGGGAGTGGGCGACCTTCTTCACCAGGTCGAGCACCTCGGCCATGGCCGGGCTGCGAAAGACGATCCCCTCCGGGCCGATCTCCTTGTTCAGCACCCGGCGCAGCCGCTGGTTCTCCGCCTGGAGGCGCCGCCGCTCCCCCGCCTTGCCGAGGGTGAGCAGAATCTCGTCGGGCTTGAAGGGCTTGGAGATGAAATCGTAGGCGCCGCGCTTCATGCACTCGACCGCGGTGTCGATGGAGCCGTAGGCGCTCATCATGATCACCGTCGGCAGGGGGCCCGCCTTGGCGGCCTGCTCGAGAAAGGCGAGGCCGTCCATCCCCGGCATGCGGATGTCGCAGAGGACGACCTCGAAGCTCCCGCCGGCAAGGGCCGCAAGCCCTTCGCTCCCCCCGGGGGCCTCCTCCACCCCGTACCCCTCCTTCTCCAGAACGAGGCGAAGCATGTGGCGCATGGCCCCCTCATCGTCGATGACCAGCACCCTCCCCTTCTCATCCCCCATCGCAACCTCCCGCGGCCCTGGGGAGCCGCACGGTGAAAGTCGTTCCCTTGCCCGCCTCGGAGTCCACCTCGATCCGCCCCCCGGACTCCTCGACGATGCGGTGACAGACCGAAAGGCCCAGCCCCCGCCCCTTCCCCGGCCCCTTGGTGGTGAAGAAGGGGTCGAAGAGATGCTCCCGCACCTCCGGCGTCATGCCGCTGCCCGTATCGGAGAGAGCCAGCCAGACCTCCCCCCCCCCCTCGCCGGCCGAGAGGGTGAGTCTTCCCCCGGGAGGGGTGGCATCCCGGGCGTTGAGGAGCAGGTTGATGAAGAC
>JBFHXN010000451.1:0-2637 GCA_041598955.1 Desulfuromonadales bacterium
GGGATCTCTACGCGGTGGTGGAAGTGGAGGTGCCCAAGGACCTTTCGGCGGCCCAGAAAAAGCTGCTGGAGAAACTGCGGGAGGAGGGGCTCTAGGAAAGAGCCACGAACTATCGAAATCCCTGACCTTCTCAAGAACCGAGGGCTGCCCTGAGCGGGAGGCCCTTTTCCGTGGAGCCGTGGCTCTTACGCCGAGGAGGGGGGGAGAGTTATAATAAAGGCAGGAGAATCCCGACGGTTTCGGGACTCAGAGCAAGAGAAGGAGATGACCATGACACGCAACGTCTGTTCCACCACCGAAAGGATCTTCCGGGTGCTCATCGGAGTCGCCCTCCTGTCGCTGCTGGTGCTTCTCGAGGGGGCGCTGCGCTACATCGACCTGATCGGCCTGGTCCCCATCGCGACGGCCCTCTACCGCTACTGCCCGATCAGCCATCTTCTCGGCATCAACACCTGCACCCTGAAGGAGACCCACACCTGACAGCGTCCATCCCGCCCTTCGAAATCCGGCGGGACCCCTGAACGCGAAAAAGGCCACCCGGCGGTGGCCTTTTGTCATGGCTCCATCCCTCTTCGGCGGGCCTAGAACTCGTTGCAGAGGAAGAGGCCCAGCCCCCGGAATTTGAACTCCATCCCCAGCACCTGCCATCCCTTGCCCGTCGGTGAGCCGGAGGACCAGCCCTTGGCCTCCATGCAGTCCTGGAAGCGGTCCTCGTGCGCGGCCAGCAGCTCCGGGAGAACCTCTCCCCCCTCGGGAAGGGCGATGAGCTGTTGCTCCGCCTGCCCCTGGCAGCTCGCCACCACCTCCCGCAGGTCGACCTCTTCGAGCCCGGCCGGATGGACCCAGCACTGGGAGCCGCCGCAGGCGGTGAGAAGGGCGAGAAGCAGCACGGACAGGAAGGCTCTCATGGGCGAATGCCTTGTCAAAGGACGCGCCCGACGGGAGGGGGGCGCCTGGACTCGTCCGACTGAGAGAGCAAAAACCGGTCCGGATATGGTTAGCTCCCGGCAATGAGAAATCGGCCCGAAGTAAACACTGAATATGGCTTGCGGTTTATCGAAGAGGAGAGAAAAGATTTTTTTCTGGGGGGAGCCGGGAAGAAAAAAAAGGGGGAGAGGGGAAAGAACTTCGGACTGTTTTTCGCCGGGTTGCGTCACCGGGGAGCGGAAATTGTCAGCCCCCCTGCGGCAGTCCGCGGGGAGGTCAGCCGTCGAACTCCGGGCAGTACATCATGGCCAGCACCCCCCGGCCGGCCAGGCAGGTCGGGCAGAGCTCGCCGGCATCGCCGAAGCGCTCCCGGGCCAGGAAAAGTCCGGCCTGCTGGGCCGGTTCGTCAAGGGGCTCGGAGGGGTCGAAGGGGCGGCCGCAGAGGGAGCAGTCATTCATGGCTGGCGCTCCATGTGGTGGCGCACCAGGGAAGCCATGGCGGCGAGGAACTCCGGCCGGTCGTTGAGGGAGGGGGATCGGACGAAGTGGCGGATCCCCCGGGCCTCGGCGTGGGCGCGAAACTCGATGTCGACCTCGTGCAGGGTCTCGATGTGGTCGGAGACGAAGGAGACCGGCACCAGCAGGAGCGCCTGGTGTCCCTCCGCGGCGAGCTGATCCATGACCTCGAGGGTTCCCGGCTCCATCCAGCGGACGGGGCCGCTGCGGCTCTGGAAGCCGATGTTCCAGGGACGCTCCCCCACCCGGGCCATGACCCCCCGCACGGTGCCCAGAACATGCTCGAGGTAGGGGTCGCCGCGGTCGATGAATTTCTGGGGGAGGGCGTGGGCCGAGAAGAGGATGCGCGCCCTGGAGCGATGCTCCTCGGGAAAACGCTCCAGACCCTCCCGCACGCAGGCGGCCAGGGCATCGAGATACCCCGGCCAGTCGTACCACTCCTGGATCACCCTGTAGGTGAGCCCGGGGTGGACCTGCGCCGCCCGGCGTCGGAAATCCTTGACGCTGCTCCCGGTGGTGGCGCCGGTGTAATGGGGATACATGGAAAGGACCACGGCCTGATTCACCCCCTCGAGGGCCAGGGCGCGAAGGGTCTCCTCGGCCGTCGGCGCCCAGTAGCGCATGGCGACGCAGGGGCGGAAATCGGGCCCCAGCTCCCGGGCGATCCCCTCGGCCTGCCGGGTGGTCCAGCGCACCAGCGGCGAGGAGCCGCCGATGACCCGGTAGTTCTCCCGTACCCGCTTGGCCCGGAAATGGGAAATCAGCCGCGCGAAGGGCTTCTGGAGCGCCCCCCCCAGGGGGAGGCGGATCAGGTCGCGGTCGGAGAAGAGGTTGTACAGGAAGGGCTCGACGGCCTCCAGGGAATCGGGGCCGCCCATGTTGAGCAGAACCAGCGCGGTGGGATTTTCCGGGTTCATGGCGAAATGGCGCTCCCTCCTGGAAAAATCGGGCCCGGGGTCTACATGGAAACCTTTTTCAATGCCGGACATAAAAAAAGCGGAGCCCCATAATCTGGAGCCCCGCCGTCGATCACACTATTTCCGGCTGAGCCGATGGACGCATTCGACCATGTGGATGGCGTTTTCGGGGGGGACCGTCGGCAGGATGCCGTGGCCGAGATTGAAGATGTGCCCGGGCCGTCCGGCGTTCTCCCCGATGATCCGTTTCACCTCCGCCTCGATGTGGGCCTTGGGA
>JBFHXN010000452.1:0-2633 GCA_041598955.1 Desulfuromonadales bacterium
ACCGCCAGAACCGCTGCTTCCTTGAAATGCTCCTCTACGTGCTGGCCGGAAGCGTGCTGGCCGCCGTCAGCTTTTCCTTCCTGCTCTGGCTCAAGTTCTGAGTTTCCCCATTGACGACAAGCCCATGAAAAAAGCCGCGGTTTCGCGGCTTTTTTGTTTTCTCTGGCTTCTTTTCAGGAGTCTTTCGATTATCCCCCGGAGCGCTTGGCCTGAAAGCCGAGTTTGTTCAATTCCTCCAGCAGCAGGTCCCGGTGGTCTCCCTGGATTTCGACGACTCCATCCTTCACCGTTCCTCCCGAGCCGCAGCGCTTCTTGAGTTTCCCCGCGAGCTCCTGGAGCTCTTCGGCCGCCAGGGGGAGGCCGGTGACCACCGTCACCCCTTTTCCCTTGCGGCCCTTGGTTTCCCGTCCGACCCGCACAAGGCCGCTACCCTGGGGCTGGGATTTCGAAGCGCGGCAGCCGCAGCTGGCGACGGGTCGGCTGCAGCCGGGGCAGATGCGCCCCTGGTCGCTGGAGTAGACGAGGCGGCTCTCTTTTTCCCTGGGAGGTGACATGGCGATCCGGGCTCGGGGTCAGGGTCTGGCGTTCAGGGCATTGAGGTAGGCCCGTTCAGAAAATCCGCTGACCCCGACTCCGTTGATGACGGCAAAGGGAACACCTCTGCGGCTGTCGAGCTGTTGTTTTCGTCGAGCGGCCTGGGAGTCTTTCTCGATGTCGTACTCGACGAAGGGGATGCCCCGGGCCCGGAAGAAGTTAGCGGCCTTTTTGCAGTAGGGGCACCAGCTCGTGGAGTAGAGTTCCACGCGGGGATTGCCCAGCGCGGCGGAGGGCTTTTCATCGTTTTGGGATCCGCTGTTCCGGATCTGGGGGCCCGCGATGACATTGAGGGGGCCGGGATCCACCACCTGGGTCTGCGTTCCTTCCGGTGGCGGGGTGTCCCTGAAGGTGACGGTGCCGTTCTCGTCCACCCATTTGTAGATGGCGGCGAGGGCCGATCCGCAGGCCAGGGAGAGAAGGAGCAGGGCGGCGATGGTGGCGAGAAGCGTTTTCAAGGAGTCTCTCCCTGTCATGGGTGTGGGGACCTCGAGAGCCGTTTCCCCCGAGGTCGAAATTCTCCGTCGAAAAAGGTCCCGGGGCTGGCCTTTAAGGCCTCAGGCCCCTCCGTTTCAGCTCTTCCCGGACCTCGTTGCGCCGATCGCGCAACTCGTCGGCGGTGCTCCTCCCCGGGACGCCGGAGCTCACCCCGACATGGACGGGGTAGCTGCCGATACCGATCCCCACGCGGGTGCCGCTGGAGGAGCGCTCCACCCGGGCGATCTCGTCATTGAGCTGAAAGTAATAGCTCTCCAGGTCGGCGTCGGAAAGGGTCTTGTGATCCTTGGCAAGCAACTCCTCGCTGCGGGCCGTTTTGGAGGCGCAGCCGGCGACGAGGAGCAGGGTCGCCAGGGCGAGCCAGGGCAGGGCGCGTCTTGCGGTCATGGGAACCTCCCGGTTTGGGGTGCCATTTACCTTAGCCCAGAATGGGCCGATATCCAAGAGGGTATTATTGCCGGGGGTGCTACTATGAGGGGAAAGGAGGTCGATATGGAAGCTCTGTCCGTGAAAAAATGCGAACCCTGCAAGAAAGGGGCGCCGGTGGCGACGCGGGAGGAAATCGAGCAGCTGAAGCCCCAGATCCCCGAGTGGGAGATCGTCTCGGTCGAGGGGATCGACCGGCTCACCCGCACCTTCGTCTTTCCCAGCTTTGCCGAGGCCCTGGCCTTCACCAACCGGGTCGGGGCGCTTGCCGAGGCCGAAGGGCACCACCCGGCGATCCTCACCGAGTGGGGGAGGGTGACGGTGGAGTGGTGGACCCACAAGATCCGGGGTCTTCATCTCAACGACCTGATCATGGCCGCCCGGACCGATGCCCTGGCGAAGTGACCGCGAGTCTGCCGCATTGCAAAAATCATGCTGGCGTAATATCCTCCCCTGATCGAGCCGCACACCCGCCAGCCCGGCACAATCGATGGCTGCGCAGGCTCCCGGCATCAACACACCCCACAGGGAGGTCGTTGTGGAGAGAGCATCGCAGCTGGCAGGACTGCGGCAGGAGCAGGTTTTCGACCTGCTGGTGATCGGCGGCGGCGCCACCGGCTGCGGCATCGCCCTCGACGCCGCCAGCCGTGGCCTGAGCGTGGCCCTGGTTGAAAAAAACGATTTCTCCGAGGGAACGAGCAGTCGCAGCACCAAGCTGGTGCACGGCGGGGTGCGCTACCTCGAAATGGCCGTCAAGCGCTTTGACCGGACCCAGTACAACCTCGTCCGCGACGGCCTTCGCGAGCGGGGGCTGCTGTTGAAAAACGCCCCGCACCTCTCCAGCCGCCTCCCCCTGGTTACCCCCCTCTACTCCTGGTGGCAGGTCCCCTACATCTTCGCCGGACTCAAGTTCTACGACCTGCTCGCCGGCAAGGCGGGGATCGGCCACAGCCGTCTGATCGGCCGAAAGGAGGCCCTGGCGCGATTTCCGATGCTCAAGGCCCATGGGCTCAAGGCCGGCGTCCTCTATTACGACGGCCAGTTCAACGACGCCCGCACCGCGGTGGCTCTGGCCATGACGGCGGCCGAGCAGGGGGCGACGGTGGTCAGCCATG
>JBFHXN010000453.1:0-2630 GCA_041598955.1 Desulfuromonadales bacterium
GGTGCCTTCAGCAGCAAGTGGCACGACGTGACGGTGCGCTGCGGCCTTGAGGCGGATCTCTTCAGCGCCGAGTGGGGAGAGCCGATCACCCCCGACATGGTCGACCGGGCCCTCTCCACGGGGAAGTACGACGCCATGACGGTGGTGCACAACGAGACCTCCACCGGCGTGATGAGCCCCCTGGAGGAGATCGCCGCCGTGATGAAGAAGTACCCCGAGGTCTCCTTCATCGTCGACACGGTCTCCTCCATGACCGCCGTCCCTCTCGACCTGCCGGCCCTGGGAACCGATGTCTGCCTGGCGGGGGTGCAGAAGGCCTTCGGGCTTCCTCCGGGGATCGCGGTGTTCGCCGTCTCCCGCAAGGCCCTCGACAAGGCCCGCACCACCCCCAACCGGGGCTACTACTTCGACTTCGAGGAGTTCGAGCAGAACGACGAGAAGGACAATACCCCCAGCACCCCCTGCATCAGCCTCATCCAGGCTCTCGACCACCAGCTGCGCAAGATGTTCACCGAGGGGCTGGAGAACCGCTACGCCCGCCACCGGCAGATGGCCGAGGCGACCCGGGCCTGGGTCGAGTCCCAGGGGTTCAAACTGTTCCCCGCGGAGGGGGCCCGTTCGGTGACCCTCACCTGCGCCCGCAACGACGGCCGCACCGACCTGGAGAAACTCAAGAAACTCGCCGCCGACCGGGGCTACGCCATCGACAACGGCTACGGCAAGATCAAGAACCAGACCTTCCGCATTGCCCACATGGCCGACTTCGTCCTGGCCGACCTGGAGGAGCTTTTTGCCCTGCTGGAGGAGCTGCTTCCCAAGGCGAGGGGTTAGCGGGCACAAAAAAATTCCGGGATCAAGAAAAACGAGGCTGCCCCCGGGAAAGGGGCAGCCTCGTTTGCGTTTCAATTGGGGCGAAAGGTTCTACTTGACGTGGCAGCGGTTGCAGTTGCCCTGGGCGGCGAAGGCCTTGGTGCCGTCATGGCAGTATCCGCAGAGCTTGCGGCCGTAAATGTCGGCCATGGTGATTTTCACCGTCCCCTGTTTCATCTTGGGGAAGAGCTCGGCGTTGTGGCAGTCCTTGCAGGTGAAGCCGGCATCCTTGTGGACCTGGCCGTCCATGGTCACCTTCCCCATGGCGCTCCCGGTGAACTCGATGCTCTTTCCCGGGGGAACGGCGAGGGCCGGGATGGCGGCAAAGGCGGCGAAAATAAGCAGGGCAATGAGTTTGCGGTTCATGAAAGTTCCTCCTGGATGTGAATAGATTTTGGGGGCGGGGCCCGAAACAGGATTAAAGTATCCCCTGGGATCGCCCGATGTCAACAAGGGGTCTGTTCCCCCCCTCCGGGGTGGCTATACTTGCGGCAGGGAGGAGGTGCGATGAGACTCTATCCCCGAAAGGTCCGGGAGTGGATGATGTCCCTGATGACGGTGCTCCTCTTTTTAATGCTTCCCCTGGCCGCCGGGCTCTATCTTTTCTGGATGCCCGGCCGCTCCCACACTGGCCCCCTGCCGCCGGTGGAGGCCGGGGAGGCGGTGCTGGCCCACCGCCTGAGGGGGCACGTGGAGACCCTGGCCGGAAGGATTGGAGAGCGCCACCTCGGCCGCCCGGAGGCCCTGGAGGCGGCCGCAGACTATATCGAAGGGGCATGGGAGGAGGGCGGCTACACAGTGTCGGCGCAATTCTTCACCTCCTTCGGGCGATCGGTGAAAAACCTGGAAGTGGAGATCTCCGGCGGTCAACCGGGTGGGGAGATCGTCGTGGTGGGGGCCCACTACGACACGGTCCCAGGAACCCCGGGGGGAAATGACAACGGCTCGGGGGTGGCCGTGCTGCTCGAGCTCTCCCGTCTGCTGCGGGATCGACCCCTGCTTCGCACGGTGCGTCTGGTCGCCTTCGTGAACGAGGAGCCCCCCTTCTTCCAGACCTCCGAGATGGGGAGCCGGCATTACGCCCGGCGGTGCCGGGAGCGGGGGGAGCCGGTGGTGGCCATGGTGGCCCTGGAGTCCCTCGGCATCTACCGGGACGAGCCGGGCAGTCAGGCCTATCCGGCACCGCTGCTTGGCCTTCTCTATCCCGAAAGGGGAGATTTCGTCGCCTTCGTCGGCAATCTCTCCTCGGCCCCCCTCCTGCGGCGAAGCATCGGCGCCTTCCGGCGGACTGTTTCTTTCCCTTCGCGGGGCCTTGCGGCGCCTGCAGGGGTGCCCGGCATCGCCTGGTCCGACCAGTGGTCCTTCTGGCAGGAGGGAATCCCGGCGATCATGGCCACGGACACCTCCCTGTTCCGCGACCGGAACTACCACGGTCCGGGGGACCGCCCGGAACGAATCGACTATGACCGGCTGGCCCGGGTCACCCTGGGGCTGGCCGGGGTGGCTTCCGAACTGGCGGGAGAGCATGCCCGGTAGCCCCGCGTGCCGCGTCCCGATCCTTTTCCTTCCTCCCTTGGCAGGTTATCCTTAAAGGAAGGAGAGGCTCCCATGCCCGAAGGTCGTCCCCGCATTCCGCCCCTGTTCGTCAGCGACTTCAGAGTCGACTACTCGGCTCCCTTCCGGCGGCACCTCAACCGCCTGGAGGTGGAGATCGGGCGGGAGGATTACCGCCATCTCAAGCGCGTTGAACTTCTGGAGGA
>JBFHXN010000454.1:0-2629 GCA_041598955.1 Desulfuromonadales bacterium
CCTCCATGAACCGCCCCGAACTGCTCGCCCCGGCGGGCGACCTGGAAAAACTCCGCTTCGCCTTCGCCTACGGGGCCGACGCCGCCTACCTGGGGGGGGAGGAGTTCGGCCTGCGTGCCATGGCCGGCAACTTCTCCCTCCTCGAGCTGGGGCGGGCCCGGGACCTGGCCGCGGCGGCCGGGAAGAAACTCTACCTCACCCTCAACGCCTTTGTGCGCCCCGCGGAGATGGGGCGCCTCGAAGAGCTCCTGCGGGAACTGCGCCCCCTCGAACTCGACGCCTACATCGTCTCCGATCCCGGGGTGCTCGCCCTGGTGCGCGCCGTCGACCCCGACCGCCCCCTGCACCTCTCCACCCAGGCCAACACCGGCAACGCCGAGGCGGTCAACTTCTGGCGCGCCGCCGGGGTGAGCCGCGTCAACCTGGCCCGGGAGCTCTCCCTGGAGGAGATCCGGGCCATCGGAGCAAAAACCGACATGGAGCTCGAGGTCTTCGTCCATGGCGCCATGTGCGTCGCCCTCTCGGGGCGCTGCCTGCTCTCGGCCGCCCTCACGGGGCGCAGCGCCAACCGGGGGGCCTGCACCCATCCCTGCCGCTGGCGCTACTCCCTGGTGGAGGAGACGCGGCCGGAAGAGGCCTTCCCCATCGAGGAGGATGCCCGGGGAACCTACCTGCTCAACAGCCGCGACCTCTGCCTGGTCGACCACCTTCCCGAACTCCTCGGTGCCGGGGTGCGGAGCCTGAAGATCGAGGGGCGGATGAAGGGGCTCTACTACGTGGCCGTGGTCACCGGGGTCTACCGGGACGCCCTCGACCGCTACCTGGCCGATCCCGCGGGCTTCCGCCCCGACCCGGCCTGGCGCAGGGAGCTCGAAAAGGTCAGCCATCGCCCCTACGGCCGGGGCTTTCTCTTCGCCGACGACGGCGCCCAGGTCAGCGCCGGCCGGGGGGGCTACCTGCGGGGGTGCGACTTTCTGGGGGTGGTGGAGGAGATCCTGGAGGTGGGCCGGGGGGTGGTGGAGGGGCGAAACCGCTTCTTCCCCGGGGAGGAGCTGGAGCTGATCGGACCGGGAGGTCGCAGAAGCTCTTTCGAGGCGGGGATTCCCTTCGGCCCCGAGGGAGAGGCCCGGGAGGCGGTCCAGCCCAACCTCCGGGTGGTGATGCCCCTCCCACCGGAGGCCCGCCCCGGAGACCTGATCCGCCGTCCGGCCCCGGGAGACCAACCCGCAAAGGCCTGAACGCCTTCCCTTCGAGACGGAACGACTCGCCTCACACCCCTTCGCTGAAGCTCACTCGAGTACACGGAGAAGGAAACGAGGGCCAATCCATCAAACTCTGTGAGCTCGAGCGACCTGCGGGAGCGGGTGCGAGATGGCCCTTGGCTCCCGGCTCATCGACGATTCTGAGGGCGGCAAAGCCTTCCGGCATCACGCCGTCCAGCAGCGCCGCCGTTTCACGTCGCAGCAGGTGAGCCTCCGGCCGTAGACGGCGCCCGTATCGAGGCCGATCTTGTTGGCCTGCCAGAGGGTTTTCCGCAGGGGGGTGTGGCCGAAGACCACCGTCGCTCCCCAGTCGAAGTCGGAACTGATGAATTCCTCCCGGATCCAGAGAAGGTCCCGGGGGTTCTGGTCGGCGACGGCGACCCCGGGACGCAGGCCGGCGTGGACGAAGACGAAGCCGTCCGCCTCGTGCAGCAGGGGGAGCCCCGTGAGAAATTCGAAGTGGGGCCGCGGCAGGCGCCTTGCCTTCTCCCAGCCGAAGCTGGCGAGGGTGGTCGCCCCTCCGTTGATCAGGTAGAGCTCCTCGTTGCGCCCCTCCATGAAATCGAGAAACATCTCCTCGTGGTTGCCCCGCAGAAAGACGCTGCCGGGGAAAAGGCGGCGGAAACCGAGGAGGTAGTCGATCACCCCCTTGGGATCGGGCCCCCGGTCGATATAGTCTCCGAGAAAGACGATCCTGTCCCGCTGGCCGGGGCGCACCTTCTCCATCAGCGCCTTGAGCCGGTCGAGGCAGCCGTGGATATCCCCCACGGCCAGCAGCCTTCCCTCTTCATCCCCCATCGAACCTCCCCGCCTTCCCAGGCATCGGCCGGCGCCCTCCCCCCCATTGCCTCCAGCCTTTGACCCGCGCTACAATATGCAACTTGTTCAGATCTCCTCCCCTGGAGCGACCCGGACCTTCACCACCCGGTGGGGAACCCGGCTCCCCACCCGGTCCCGGAAGAGCCAGACCAGGAAGCGGACCGTCACCACCCGGTGGATGGCCGCCTGGGTCAGGCGGTAGAGCCATTTGCGGAAACGCCCCGGCTTGCTGCTGCCGAGAAGCAGGGGGCAGTAGTCGGCCAGCCGCAGGCTGACCCGGGTGCCGCCGTCGACCGGCTCGCAGGCGATTTCCAGCTCCCCCCGGTCGCAGACCGCGCGCTGCACCAGGAAACCGCCGCGGATCAGGAGAGAGACCCGCCCCCCCCCTTCCACCTCGCCGGGCAGGGGCCCCCGGAAGCTCAGCAGGCTGAGGCGGGTTCCGAGCAGCCGGAACTCCACCTTCCCCTCCATCACCAGGGGGCGCACCAGGGATCCCGTGACCCGCCGCAGAAAGAGGAGATAGTCGGCCAGCACCTCCCCGGGGGCCA
>JBFHXN010000455.1:0-2626 GCA_041598955.1 Desulfuromonadales bacterium
GTCGGCCTCCCCGTCGAGCTGGGCCAGGGTGTAGGCGATCACCGCGGTGCGAAAGGAGTGCTCGGCCACCGACTCGGCCCCCGAACCGAGGAACTGGAAGCCGGTGCGCGGGGTGCGCTTGAGCATGCCGACCTCGAAGAAAAAATTCGCCAGGTTTTTCATCGTTTTCCCTTTTTCTGAGCAAAGACGGCTTCAACGCAAAGAAGCAAAGTTTAACCTCCAGGACGCAAGAAAGTCCATCCTTCAGGATTCCCTTGGGTCTTCCTTGTATCGTGGGGGCTTTGCGGAGAAAAGGATGGCGATCGAGGCTCTTCAACCGAGCCGAATCAGGACCACCCCGGCCAGGATCAGGCAGGCGGCCATGAAGCGGATGCGGCCGCAGCTCTCGCCGAGAAAGAGGGTGCCGATCAGCACCCCGACCAGCAGGCTCACCTGACGGACCGGCACGGCGTAGCTCATCGGCGCCAGCTTGAGGCCGTAGCGAAAGGTGAGAAAGGAGCCCATCATCACCGGCCCGGAGACGAGGACGAGGTTCCGGCTGCGGCGCCATTCGGCGACCACCCGGCCCCGGTAGCGGGGGCGCAGAAGGTTGGCCGACATGAGCAGGAACATGACCATCACCAGCAGGTAGGTGAAGTAGAAGGGAGGGTAGACGCTGACCCCCGTCTTGTCTATGACCGCACCCACCGAGTAGATGAAGCCCGCGGCGAGAGCCGCCTGAACCGCCGGCTCTCCGAGGCTGCGGAAGGGGCGCAGCACCTCGCCGGGGGAGAGGCGGCGGAGCTGCACGCAATAGGCCCCGGCCAGCACGAGCAAAATCCCCATGATGCCGTGGGGGGTCAGGGTCTCGCCGAGGATCCAGACTCCCCAGATGGGGACGTAGAGCATGGAGGTCTGGGACAGGGGGTAGGTCAGGGAGAGGTCCCCGTCGCGATAGGCCCGCCCGTTGAAGAGATGGTAGAAGACGAAGCAGGCCCCGCCCGCCACCCCCAGGGACACCACCTGCACCGTCAGGGGAGGAAAGGGGCCGGGGAGGAAGGGGAGGAGAAGGTTCATCATTCCCCCCGAGCAGACGAACATCCACCAGATGAAGACGGTCTTGTCCCCGCTGCGCTTGACCAGAAGGTTCCAGAGCGCGTGCATGAGGGCGGAGATGAGGATGAGGGTGAAGGCGAGGCTGCTCATGGGAGGGCATTCTAGCCCATGCCCCTTTCCTTAGCGAGGATAAAAATGACCGGAGTTTTTTAGCCTGACTAAATTCGATCCAGACTTCCTGTTGACACCCCTGGCCGGATTGCTATCCTCTGGGGCACCATTGCCGGCACGAAGGAGAGAGCATGAGCAGCACGAGGACGGAAAAGGATTCCATGGGGACGATGGAGGTCCCCTCCGAAGCCCTCTACGGGGCGCAGACGGCGCGGGCCCTGGTCAATTTCCCCATCTCGGGGATGGGCTTCCCCCGCCCCTTCCTGCGGGCCCTGGGGATGATCAAGGAGCACGGCGCCCGGGTCAACTTCGAGCTCGGCCTGCTCGAGCGGGATCTGGCCATGGCCGTCATGGAGGCGGCCGAGGAGGTGGTGGAGGGGAGACTCGATTCCCATTTCGTCCTCGACATCTTCCAGACCGGCTCGGGAACGAGCACCAACATGAACGCCAACGAGGTCATCGCCCGCCGCGGCGGCCAACTTCTCGGCGAGGGGCGCGCCGTCCATCCCAACGACCATGTCAACCTCGGCCAGTCGAGCAACGACGCCATCCCCACGGCCATCCACCTCGCCGCCGCCGTGGAAATCCGCCACACCCTCATCCCCGCCCTCTTCGCCCTGCAGGAGGCCCTCGGGGAGAAGGCCGGCGAGTTCGACGACATCGTCAAGATCGGACGGACCCACCTGCAGGACGCCACCCCCGTGCGCCTGGGGCAGGTCTTCTCCGGCTACGCCCGCCAGGTCGCCCTCGCCATCCGCCGCCTGGAGGACGCCCTCGAGGGGCTGCTCGAGCTTCCCCTGGGGGGAACCGCCGTCGGCACCGGCCTCAACACCCACCCCGACTTCGCCCCCCGGGTCATCGCCGGCCTCGCCGAGGTGACCGGCCTTCCCTTCCGGGAGGCGGCCAACCACTTCGAGGCTCAAGGGGCCCGGGACGCCGCGGTGGCGGCGAGCGGTGCCCTCAAGGGGTGCGCCGTGACCCTGTTCAAGATCGCCAACGACATCCGCCTGCTCGGCAGCGGCCCCCGCTGCGGCCTCGGGGAGCTCATCCTCCCCGCCGTCCAGCCCGGCAGCTCCATCATGCCCGGCAAGGTCAACCCCGTCATGGCCGAGAGCCTCATCCAGGTCTGCGCCCAGGTGGTGGGCAATGACGCCGCCGTTACCCTCGGCGGGCTCTCGGGCAACTTCGAGCTCAACGTCATGATGCCCCTCATCGCCCACAACCTTCTCCAGTCCATCGCCCTGCTCGCCGCCGCCTCGGGCCAGTTCACCGAGCGCTGCCTGAAAGGGCTGCTTGCCGACCGGGAGCGCTGCCGGGGAACCATCGAGCAGAGCCTCGCCATGGTCACGGCCCTCGCCCCGGTCATCGGCTACGACCGGGCGGCGAAGCTCGCCAAGACGGCCTACGAATCGGGGCGCAC